>CANHAR010000069.1 GCA_947458495.1 Gammaproteobacteria bacterium
CACAGGCCCTGACCGCGACGAGACGATTATTCTTCGTCACCCGTTCAGTGACTGAGCAGTCACTGAATCAGGGGCGATTACCGGTTCTGCGGTAAACAAACCACGCTAACCCTCGTAAAGGGCAATCGAATGGATCTCCTGACCATGAATTCACTGTTCCTGATCGGCTCACTGCTGGTCGGTTTCAGTGTATTGGTCAGCGCCGTCTCTTCGCGGTTCGGCATTCCGATTCTGTTGATCTTCCTCGGCGTTGGCATGCTGGCCGGCGAGGATGGTATTGGCGGTATCTTGTTTGATGACTATTCACTCTCGTTTGTAGTGAGCAATCTGGCCCTGGCAGTTATTCTGTTTGACGGAGGGCTGCGTACCAAAACAGCCACCTTTAAAGTGGCTCTGGGCCCGGCGTTGTCGCTCGCTAGCATTGGCGTGATTGTGACAGCGGTGCTTACCGGTGGCTTGGCTAGCTGGTTGTTCGATCTTAATCTGCTGCAAGGGTTGTTAATCGGCGCGATTGTTGGTTCAACTGATGCGGCGGCGGTGTTCTCGCTGTTAGGTGGCCGTAATATCAATGAGCGGGTGCGTGCTACCTTGGAGATTGAGTCGGGCAGCAATGACCCAATGGCCATCTTTCTGACCATTGCACTGATTGAGATTGTCGCAAAAACCATCAGCGCTGAGCCGGTATCAGCCTGGTCCTTTGTGGTGATGCTGGTACAGCAATTTGGTTTGGGTGTCATGCTCGGAGGTGCAGGCGGCTATCTGCTGATGCAACTCATCAACCGCTCAACCCTAGCAAATGGTCTGTATCCACTGCTGGCAATCAGTGGAGGTTTATTCATTTTTGCCTTAACCGCCAATGTCGGCGGCAGTGGGTTCCTGGCGATTTACATCGCAGGGTTGTACCTTGGCAATAGACCGCTGCGCAGCCGCCCATCAATCCTCAGCGTCATGGATGGAATGGCGTGGTTAAGTCAGATCAGCATGTTCCTGATACTGGGGTTGTTGATAACCCCATCCGATTTGTTACCGATTGCCATTCCGGGCTTACTGCTGGCTTTGTGGATGATTTTTGTGGCGCGGCCTCTGGCAGTGTTTCTCAGTCTGCTACCCTTCAGTCGATTCAAAACCCGTGAACGTTGGTATATTTCATGGTTGGGCCTGCGCGGCGCTGTGCCGATTATCCTGGCGGTTTACCCGATTATGGCCGGATTACCCAATGCCCAGTTGTACTTCAATCTGGCATTTTTTGTGGTGTTGGTATCTCTGTTGTTACAAGGCAGTTCAATCCCGCTGGCAACCCGCCTTGCCAAAGTACAGGTTCCCTCACAACCCAAGCCGATTTCCAGAGCGGGCCTGGAGATTCATCCGACCAGTGAATGGGAGTTGTTTGTTTACCGGCTTGGCGCCGAAAAATGGTGCATTGGCAAAGAGCTGCGCGGTTTGCGGATGCCAGAGGGGACGCGTATCGCTGCATTGTTCCGTGGCAGGGAGTTGCTGCACCCCACGGGCAGTACACGATTGCTGGCCGACGATATTCTCTGTATTGTCGGGCACGAACATGACTTGCCGGCACTGGGCAAGTTGTTCAGCGTAGCCCCGGAAAAAGGCCTGGATGACAGGTTCTTTGGCGATTTTATTCTGGACGCCGCTGCCAGTATCCGGGATCTGGCTCCCATCTATGGCTTGCATCCCGATCCGTTGGTCGCGTCTCAATCGATCGGTGACTTTCTGACCGCTAGAATGGGAGGAAAGCCCGTGCTGGGGGATCAGGCCGAATGGCAGGGGTTTGTGTGGACGATTGCCGAAATAGAAGACGGCAGGGTAAAGCGTATAGGTTTAAAAATTGCGTGATTGACTCAAGTGACAATAAAAAATCAAAGAGGACTCCGATATGTCTAGAACGTTGTTTATGCTGAAATCAGTCAGCGCATGGGTACTTGCGGCGGGTTTGTCTCTGTCAGCGGGCAGTGTTTTGGCCCAAAGTGGTACTCCTCCAAGTGAGCCGCCCGCTGATTGGGGCCCCATCTCTTCAACCATGGATGAGATACCCTATCCCCACCCGGTGCATTTTCTGCCGGTTACCCATTTTGGCAAACGCGGCAACATGGCCTATATGGATGTTGCGCCTGTTGGGCAGGCAAATGGCCAGACCGCCATGCTGTTTCACGGCATGAATTTTGGCGGCATCGGGTTTGGCCCTACGATTACTGCACTGACCGAAGCGGGTTTCCGCGTTGTGGTGCCGGATCGTATTGGTTACGGCAAGTCTTCCAAAATGGATATTCCGTACAACCTGCATATCTTTGCAACCGATTCCAAGCGTCTTCTGGATCATCTGGGTATCGAAAAAGCGGCCATTGTAGGCCATTCCATGGGCGGTATGCTGGCGGCGCGTTTCACCATGACCTATCCGGACAATGTCTCGCACATGGTGCTGGTTAACCAGATTGGTATGACAGACCAGCGCCAGGGTCGCCCTTGGGGTGATATTGAAGAGGCTGCTGTGCGTACGGAATCCAGCACGACGTATCAGTCCATTCTGGCCAATCACATGCGTTACTACAACACCGAGATCAAACCGGAATACCTTGAATTTGTCAGATTGCAATACGGTCAGACACTGAGCGCTGACTGGCCATTGCTGGCCAAAATTCGTGCCTGGCAGCAGGCCATCCTGTTTATTGACCCCGTGGTTTATGATTGGCAACACATCGGTACAAAATCACTGGTACTGGGCGGCGCTGACGATCGTCTGACCGATGATTTTGCCGGTCAGGCGCGTAGGGTGGCTGAAACGCTGCAGAATGCCGAGCTCACTTTGTACCCGGGCATTGGCCATAATCCGCATTTTGAATATCCGGAACAATACCACGCTGACCTGATCGCTTTTTTGCGTTCAGATCCTGAGCAGCCTGCGCGCACAGGCTGGTAATCAGGCCTTCAGGCAGTTGCCCCCGCCATAAAAGACCGGTCATACAGGCATTCGTGTGTATGGCCGGCTTCTCCTGATCTGTCAAAAGTCCGCAGGCGTCGATGAGATGATGCCTTAATACGCCATGCTGATTTTTTGTCCCTTTTAAGTGCGCAAAATTTAGTTCACATTCAAAGAGCCAGTGTTCTGCAAAGCCTGTGTTTTGTGGATCCGTTCATGTTATGTCGTCATGACTGTCAGCCATTGGCATCAAAAAAAATAATCAAAATTATGGAGAGGGAATATGCGATTTAAAAAGTCGTGTTACACGCTTGCCGCCCGGTGAGCCGACTGCGTATCCAATCGAAGGCACCTCTTGCCGGGCAGGGCAGTTCCTCGCAACGACGCCTGCAGCGTCTGATTGTTGCTCGCTCTCTGCCCTGCCCGGCAAGAGGTGCTGCTAGTAGTGCAGCGACACTCAAGACCGCTCCACAATCGCAGCGACACCCATGCCTCCCGCCGTACAGACGGAAATCAAGCCGCGCCCCTGGCCTTTTTCCTCCAGGATTGCTGCCAGTGTCCCCAGGATGCGCGCGCCGGTTGCCGCAAACGGGTGCCCGAACGCCAATGAGCCACCTTTGATGTTCATGCGGCTGCGGTCGATCGCGCCAAGCGCGGCGTCACGTCCCAGTTTTTCGCGACAGAAGTTTTCATCTTCCCAGGCCTTGAGTGTGCATAAGGCCTGCGCCGCAAAAGCTTCATGAATTTCATAACAGTCAAAATCCTGCAGCGCGAGGCCGTTCATCTGCAGCAGTTCACTGACGGCAACGGTGGGCGCCATCAGCAGGCCTTCGCCGTCAACAAAATTAACCGCACTGCTGCGGCCGCAGACCAGAAAGGCGCGAATCGGGATGTTGTTGGCCACGGCCCACTCTTCACTGCACAACAGCACTGCGGCAGCGCCATCGGTCAGCGGCGTGCTGTTGCCCGCTGTCAATGTGCCATGTTTTTTGTCGAACGCAGGTTTCAGGCTGGCGAGTTTTGCCAGCGAGCTGTCAGCGCGGATATTGTTGTCCCGGCTGACACCCTGGTAAGGACTGACCAGCCCATCAAAAAAGCCGGCTTCGTAGGCAGCGGCGGCTTTCAGGTGGCTTTCGAGCGCAAGCTGATCCTGATCGGCACGGCTGATGCCCCACTCGCGCGCCATCAATTCACAATGTTCACCCATGGCAAGACCGGTTCGGGGTTCACCGTTGGCCGGCGCGCGCGGCGCCAGTTCAGACAGGCGGAAACCTCTAAATGCCTGCAAGCGCTGCTTCAGGCTGCGTGCTTGCCCGAGTTTGATCAGACGTTGTGCAAATTTGCGCTGGAATACAATGGGCACATCACTGGTGGTGTCAGTGCCAGCTGCAATGGCGCTGTCGATCTCCCCCGTTGCGATACGTGCTGCCAGCATCAACGCTGCTTGCAGCGAAGTGCCACAGGCCATCTGCAAGGTAGTGCCAGGTGTCGCTGGCGACAGATCTGTGCTCAGCACGGCTTCACGCGCCAGGTTCCAGTCCTTGCTGTGGCTGGTGACCGCACCTGCAAGCACCTCATCAATCTTTTTACCTGCCAGGTTAAACTCAGTGCTGAGTTGTTGAAGTGTATCCGCCAGCATGTCCAGATTGCTCAGGTCAGCATACACCGTGTTTGATCTGCAAAATGGCAAGCGAGTCCCGCCCGCGATAACAACCCGGCGTAAGGTCTGTGGGTTTTTGTCTGAATTAAACACGGGTCTCAGTCTCCTGTTCAGCTTCTGCATTGTCTGCGCGCTGTTGTGATGTATCGGGTTCCGGCTCTTTTACCTTATTGCTGACGAGCGGTTGCTGGTCCTTGTGTGCCAGGTAATAGAGCGGGCCGCCACGGAAAGGCGCGAAGCCGGTGCCAAAAATCATTCCGGCGTCCAGCAGATCTTCATCGGCAACAACACCTTCCTGCAGTGCGGCAATACATTCGCGGGTATAGGCTTCGATCAGTTGCTCAGCGATGTCTGCCAGATTAAAGGTGTTAGCAACACCGGGTTTTTTGACCGCTTTGCCATTTTTCCAGGTGTACAGACCGGAGCCGGACTTTTTGCCAAGTTTGCCGGCACTGACCAGCGACTGAATAAATTTCTTTTCTGCAGTCACTGCGGATGCGGAGTCACTTTGATCTGATTGCAGGACACCTGTCACCATCAGGCAAACATCCAGACCCACGGTGTCTGCCAGTTCCACCGGGCCCATGGGCATGCCAAACGCCTCTGCGGCTGCGTCCAACGCTTCAGCGGGAATGCCTTCACCATAGAGTTTTAACGCGGTCATCATGTAGGGCGCCAGTACCCGGTTGACCAGAAATCCCGGGCTGCTTTTAACGGGTAAGGGAAAACGGCCGATCTGCTGACAAAAGGCCGCACCTTTGCGTCGCTCTGCGTTGTTAGTGTTCACGCTGTAAACAACTTCCACCAACGGCATTTGCGGAACCGGATTAAAAAAGTGCAGACCAATCAAACGTGCCGGGTCGCTCAGTACGGATGCCAGTGTTTCCAGCGGAATAGCTGAGGTATTGGTGGCGAGGATGGCGCCGGCTTTCATGCGCGGTTCAAGATTACGGAACAACGCCTGCTTGGCATCCACATTTTCGTAAATGGCTTCGATCACAACGTCAGCACGTGGGACGTATTGCGCGTCGGGATCAGGGCGAAGTCGCTCGAGTGCCGCCTTGACTTTGGCGGGGTCGCGCAGCTTCTTTTTGAAGAGGATTTCCGCACGTTTGAGCGCCGGGGTAATAAATTTCATCTCGCGATCCTGCAGGCTGACATCCAGTCCGCGCAAGACACACCATGCCGCGATGTCCCCGCCCATTACGCCCGCGCCGATGACGTGCACATGTCGCGCTTTGAAATCACTGCTTTTGCCTTCGGATTTCAGCCGGTCCATCAGATGGAAAACCCGGCGCAGACTTTCAGCCGTTGATGACACCATCAGCTTGCCGACGGCTCGGGCTTCTTCCTGCATCATCTTTGTGGTATTGCCGCCAAATTTTTCCCAGGTATCGATGAGGCTGTATGGTGCCGGATAGTGCTCGGCACGCGCTTTGCGCTGTGTCTGTTTGCGCATTTGACCGGCGAGCAGTGTGCGCGCTGGCAGGGTATTGCTCAGGCGACCGATGATGCCCGGGCCGCGGCTCTTCTTAGCACTGATCACGGCTTTGCGCGCCGCCCAAACCAGTTCTTCATGACGTCCGATCACCTGATCAACCAAGCCCAGCGCTTTGGCGGGGCGGGCTTTGAGTTGGCGCGCAGTCAGCATCAGTTCCATGGCTTTCAGGCCGCCCATGACTTTAACCGAGCGGGCAGAGCCACCAAAGCCGGGGAAAATGCCCAGTTGAATTTCCGGAAAACCCAGGCGCGTCTCAGGTACATCCTTGGCAATACGGTAATCGCACGCCAGCGCCATCTCCAGTCCGCCACCCAGACAGTAGCCCTCGATTGCAGCAACAGTGATGCAGTCAAGTTTCTCCAGGCGATTGAACATCTCATGAACACGATTGATTTCGGTGGTAACTGCTTCCGCGGAGGTGAAACCGTCAAATTCACGGACATCGGCGCCGAAAACAAAGCCCGTGCTCTTGCCTGACATCAGCACCAGGCCACGCGGAGCTTCGCGCTCAACCAGACTGATCAGTTGGTCAAATTCTTCCAGTACTTCGCGGGACAGCGCATTAACACGCTCACCCGCGCGATCCAGGCGGGCGTACAGGATGTTGTCGCGATCGTGGCTGAGTCGCCAATGTCTGAAATGCTGATCAGGATACTGAGCCCGATCAGGCAGCTTGGAAGGGTTGGTCGTTGCGCTCATAAATACCTCTGTGCTCAGGCTGAATGCATTCATTCTGCCTGAGCAGGCAGGGTTTTACAAAGACAGGGATTTACACAGACAGACTCCAACCAAGCCCTTCAAACGCGCCAGTTACCAGCCGTAAGCATGACGCATGACGTGGTAGATATAGTGTTGCTCGTGTGTGCTGTGAAACAAATGTGACCACGGACCGCGGGCATAAATGCCGACATCTTCGCCCGCATGGCCTTCGGACTGCAGCGGCACCAGCGCTTCCTGATGGAAGTCAGGGTGAGTAGGGTCAACGTTACTCAGATCGTGCCGGCCAGGTGCTGCTGGCACTGTATAACGCACGTCCCCGCCAACATCCTCGGCAAAGCCCGGGCCATCACGGTAACCGAGAGTTGTATAAGGCATGTTGTCGAGAGCAAGGCTGTGCTCATCATTGGCATGCCCATGGTCGTCATTGGTGACAGCCGCGCCCAGGATAGGGTTGCCGCGCGTGGAGTAACCACCGATTGTTAATGAGTGGCTGTGATCAGCAGTGACAATAATCAAGGTGTCCT
Source organism: Gammaproteobacteria bacterium (assembly GCA_947458495.1). GTDB lineage: Bacteria > Pseudomonadota > Gammaproteobacteria > Pseudomonadales > Pseudohongiellaceae > Pseudohongiella. The sequence continues at coordinate 7,338 of CANHAR010000069.1, forward strand.
GTTCGCTGGTCAGTGCCATCGCCGTTTCTACGGCATCGGACAGCTCCTGTGTGTCATACAGCGCACGGAAAGCGTTGCCGGCGTGATGAGCGTGATCAATACGACCTGCTTCTACCATCAGGAAAAAGCCGTTGTCGCCAGACTGAGCCTGTAACAGTTTGATGGCAGTTTCTGTCATCGACGGCAGATCGGGCTGTGAGTTGTTGGCATCGCTGCGGTCGTAGGCGTAATCCATTTGTGAGCGACTGAACAGGCCAAGAAGGTGGCGGGTATTGTTGACATCAACCGCGGCCAGCTGTTCCTTGTTCCAGATAAAGGCGCTGTTATCGTAGCGATCTGTCCACTCAAGCGTCAGGTCTCTTTCATCGGTTCTCAGGCCTTCGCGCCCGGTCACCGGGTCATTTTTGCCGACGGGCATGAACTGCTCGATGCCGCCCCCCAGCGCAACGTTGATGCCGTTGCCGTAGGAGAATTCAATCAGTTGCTGCGCAATATCCTTGCAGCCGTGTTGCACGGCTTCTTCTGGCAACGCAGAGTTGTTTTCCCAATCGCGCTCAGGGGTGTGCGCATAAGTAGCTGCTGGTGTGGCATGAGTGATGCGGGTAGTGGTGACAAATCCGGTCGCCAGACCGCGCTCTGCAGCCTGTTGCATCAGACTGGGCACTTCAGTGCCTAACGAGGACTGACAATTTGCCCGGTCGGCAATCTGGTTGACACCAATCACGCCGGCGCGGGTTTTAATGCCCGCCATCATCGCGGTCGCTGTTCCTGCAGAGTCAGAGGTCTGCTGATTGGTATTGTAGGTTTTGGACAAAGCCACCGCCGGAAAGCGTTCAAAGGACAATGAGTTTTCTTCGCCGGCACTGCCTTGCAGCTGGCCGGCAAAAATTCTGGCGGCAGTCACGGTTGAAATACCCATGCCGTCACCAACAAACAGAATAATATTCTTGGCCTGATGGGTGTTTTGTGTGCGCTGCAGAGCGCGTTCAAGCTCTGCCTGACCTGATTCAAACCATGACTCCGGTGTTTCGCTGACTGGTGCGGGATAAAACGTCTGTGCATGTGTGCCACCGGTCACGACGGCAGCCAGCAACATCCATGCGAGTGTATGCCTGGGTTTGAGACGTTCACGATCGGCAACGCGAAAGGTGTTGGCTGCAGATTTCATAAAAATACCTTTTTTCATCAATGACAATGACTTGGCAGTCTATTAAGGGCGTGTCAACAACGTGTGCTTCGATCTGGCGACAGATGAATATTGTAAAAATGAATCTATTCAGTAATATGTCGTTTCTCGCCTGGTCACAGGATATAACACAAATTTTTACCCCTGTTGTGACAGACCCGGCATCGTGAGGTCAGCTGTTGTCGATTGATAAGCCCTGCGGCTTATTACCACGCTGATCGGTCAACTATCCAGAATTTTTTACCAGAGGATTTCCCATGTTTGCAGCCATTATGAGGTTTATGCGGGATAACAACGTGCTGCCGCGTATCTCTGATACCGAGAGACAGGCGCTCGAAGCGGGCACGGTTTGGATTGATGGTCAGATTTTTTCCGGCAACCCGGATTTTGCAAAAATGCTGGCAGAACCTTACAACCGGCATTCCACCGAGGAACAGGCGTTTCTGGATGGTCCAACTGAAGACTTATGCCGGATGATTGATCGTTACCAGATTGGTATTACCCGCAAAGTGCCCGATGCAGTCCTTGATGCCATCAAACAGCAGGGTTTTATGGGTTTGTTGATCCCCAAGCAGTATGGTGGCAAAGAATTTTCTACCTTGGCGATTTCGTCCATCATGGCCAAGGTCAATCCTTATTGCCCCACAGCCGGCACCTTTGTGGTGATCCCCAACTCGCTGGGTGCGGCAGAACTGCTAAAGCATTACGGAACAGACGAACAGAAAAATGCCTATCTTCCCAAGTTGGCCAGTGGCGAGTACGTGCCGTGTTTTGGTCTGACGGAATTAACGGCCGGGTCAGATGCCGCTTCGATTAAAGCCGAAGGCGTGGTGTTTCGCGATGAGCAGGGCGAGACCAGAATCCGTCTTAACTTCCGCAAGCGATACATCACGCTGGCGCCGGCTGCCAACCTGATTTCACTGGCGTTTCAGATGCACGATCCAGACAATCTGCTGGGCAAAGGTGAGTACCCCGGCATTACGGTGATCATGTTGCACAAAGGCACACCGGGGCTGCATAACGGTGATCATCATCTGCCGATTGGTCTGAGTTTCTACAACGGACCTATCATTGGTGAAAATGTGATTGCATCGCCTGAGCAGATCATTGGTGGTCCGGATTACGCCGGTCAAGGCTGGCGCATGTTAATGGAGCAGTTGGCTGGCGGGCGCGCGGTGTCATTGCCGGCCGGTGCTATCGGGGGCATGAAACTCATTGCTGCCGCCACCGGCGCGTATTCGGTTATCCGCCACCAGTTCGGGATTCCGATAGGGCTCATGGAGGGTGTGCAGGAAAAAATCGCCCGCATTGCGGCTTTCACGTACATGTTTGAAGGCGCAAGGGTTTACTCCTGCTCGGCACTGGACAAAGGCGAGCAGCCGCCGGTGATCTCGGCGCTGCTCAAGTCCAGCAGCACGGAGTACACACAAAAAGCCATTGTCGACGGTATGGATGTGTTCTCAGGTTCCGGCGTGATGCAGGGGCCAAACAATATTCTGGGCGGCGGCTACAGCAGTGCGCCGGTCAGCATCACCGTCGAAGGTGCCAACATCATGACGCGCACACTGATCACGTTCGGGCAGGGTGCAACCCGCTGTCATCCCTACGCTCTGCCGCTGGTGAAGGCTGTAGAGGAGAACAACGCAACTGAATTCCGTAACAAGCTGCTCGGTTGGTTGTGGCACACCAACTGTAACTACTTTCGTGCGACGGTCCGCTGGTTGACCCGTGGATACAGCGCGGGCAGCCCTGAATCCGGCGCCGTTGCCACGTATTATCGTCGTCTGGCATGGGCATCAAGCCGCTATGCCTTGCTTGCTGATCTGGCCTTGTACCTGATTGGCAGCAAGCTAAAAGCCAAGGGCAGTCTTGGCGGGCGCTTTGCAGACGCGTTGACCTACCAGGTGTTGGCATTGTCAGCGCTGCGCCGCTTCAAGGCGGAAGGCAGCCGCCCGGAAGATCTGCCACTGGTTGCTTATTGTTGCGAGTATGCACTGGCAAAAATTCAGGACGCCTTTGAAGGTATTCAGGCCAACTTTGATGTGCCGTTTGTGGGCTGGTGGTTGCGCGGTCCCTCGGCATTGCTCCTGCGCCTGAACCCGTTGTCTCGCGGGCCATCCGATACGCTGATTCCCAAGGTTGCCGGTTCATTGCAATTGATGAACGAGCAGTACAAGCGCTTGACTGACGGTATCGCACCGGTGGACGAGAATGCACCTGGCATGGGACGGCTGATGAAGGCATTTCGCCTGCATACCGAGGTCGAGCCTATCAAGAATAAGATAAACAAGGCGCAGCGGGCCCGTGAGTTACCCCGCGGTATGGCCTATGATCTGGTTGATCTGGCGCTGAGCTCAAAAGTCATTACCCAGTCCGAGGCAACACAGTTAAAAGACGCAAACGCGGCGGCGATGGCTGCGATAGAAGTTGATGTGTTTAAACCAGAGGACTATTTTCTCAAGGTCAGCAGTTGATGATGCCTGGGGGTTAAAACTTCCTGCTAATTGCAATGGCTTTGATTGACGAGTTTTTGCCTGCATGGTACTAACGAGTTTCAACAACACAATAACAACCAATGAAGTGACACCATGAACTCATCTCATGTTTTACGTAACACCACACGCCGTTGTGCGCCATTCTGGTCAGTTGCTGTTCTGTCTGCCGGATTGTTGTCCGCTTCCCCGGTCATGGGCGCCGATGCGCCAGCGGCCACGGCGCCTGCCACCTGGCCGGTAACCAGTTGGGGCGTGCCAGATGTGCAGGGTATCTTTGATTACTCCTCCCGCACCGGCGTTGAGCGTCAACCTCAGTTTGAAGGCCGCCTGACCATCAGCCAGGAAGAGGCTGAGCGTCTGGTGCCAAGCCTGCAACAGTATACCGATGCCCTGGAAGAGCGCGGCGCTGAAGCGCCCGGTCCCCATAACGTCGGGGGCTACAACGCGTTCTGGATCAATCCGGGTGACTGGCTGGCGGTAATCGATGGGGAGCTGCGAACCTCGTTTATCATCGAGCCGCAAGATGGACGTATTCCATGGAAAGACGGTGGCCGCGAAGTTCGTGCTGCGCAACGTGCTGCCATGTCATACGCGGATCTGGATGAGAACGATGGTCCTGAAGGGCGTTCACTGGCTGAACGTTGTCTGATCAGTTTTGCGTCGATTGTTCCGAGTCTGCCCTCTCTGTACAACAACACCATCCAGATTGTGCAAAGCCCGACACACGTGATGATTCTGGCAGAGATGGCGCACGATGCACGCATCGTCAAGATCAACGGCCAGCATAATCCCGCCGGCATCCGCCAGTGGCACGGAGACTCTATCGGTTGGTACGAAGGCAATACGCTGGTGGTCGAAACCATTAATTTTCATCCCGAGCAGGTCGCCCGCGCGGGTGGTTACACATCAACCAATGCCAAAATCACTGAACGCTTCTACCGAGTTAACGAACGCGAGATCCGTTATCAGTTCACGGTAGAGGACCCTGATCTGTACAGTGCTGCATGGACCGGCGAAATGCCCATGTATGCAGCACCCAACCTTTATGAATACGCCTGCCATGAAGGCAATCACTCGATGCCCGGCATACTGATGGGCGCGCGTGTACTGGAGCAGTTACAAACCACAGAGCAGGACTAAAAACCCGTTCTGTTCAATTCCCTGTGTCGTTGATCTCCACACCGTCAACGACCAGGTCTGACGGGAAAATGATCACCGCATCACCGGCTTGCAGGCCGTCCAGCACCAGATTGCACAGCTTCTCAGCCTTCAGGATAACCTCGGCTGAGGGGCTCATTTAACTGCAATCCCCCGGCATTTGCCGAATCCACGCGTTGACCAGGTCAAGGCCTTCCTGATGCACCAGGCTGCGGCCGACTTCTGGCATCAGCACCCCCAC
>CANHAR010000070.1 GCA_947458495.1 Gammaproteobacteria bacterium
CATCTCCGCTTTTGTCAGCGCGCCCTTATCCATGCTCAATTCCTTAACTTTGCATTAAATTTGACTTCCAGGCCTTTGACACAACGCTCAATTATGGAATTGATGTCGTCGTCGCCTAGAGTGCGTGAAGGATGTTGCCAGGTCAAGCCCAAAGCCATACTTTTTTTCTCGGAACTTATGGCATCGCCTTGATAAACATCAAATATTCTAAGCGAAGTAAGGTGTTCCCCCGCTAACGCCTGCAATTCGCTCCTGATAGCCTGTGCCGGGATGTGCCTGTCAACCAAAACAGCCAGATCTCTGGAGACTTCAGGAAACCGGGAAAGTGCTTTGAATGCCGGCTTTCGCGCGCTCAGCACTGCTGCCAGTTCAATCTCGAACAGGAATGTTTTGTCATTCAGGTCAAGTGCACGCTGTAAAACTGGTGACAGTGCACCTATCCAGCCTACCGGTAGCCCGGACTTGAGGATTCGAGCGCACTGGCCGTTATGAAGCGCCGGGTGCTTCTGTGCTTCAAAAGTAAATTTGTCATGCTCGCCGCTGAGGGAAAGTATCGTTTCCAGATCCCCTTTTGCATCGTAGAAGTCAGCGGTATCGCGACCTTGAGACCAGTCGGCCGGCAGGCGGCTTCCGTAAATCAGCCCGCCCAACATATCAGGCTGGTTGATCAGGTTCCCGGATGGCAGGAATATCTGGCCGGTTTCAAACAATCTGACCCGAGTTTGTTGGCGATTAACATTGTAAAGTAAGGTCTGGATTAGCCCCGCCCACAAGCTTGTCCGCATTACCGCCATTTCTGCTGAAATAGGGTTTTGAAGAGGAACTGGCTGCAGATCTGGTCTGAGCATTGTCATCAGCGAGGGTTCAACGAAGCTATACGTGATAACTTGTTGATATCCAAGAGTTACAAGTCTTTCCCGAAGTCTCTCCGGGCTTACAGAACTTTCCGGGCTTGGCGAAAGATTCATGCGTACCAAAGGCTTGGTAACAGGCAGATGATCATATCCGTAGACGCGCGCCAATTCCTCGATAAGATCTGCCTCAATGCTGATATCAAATCGATACGAAGGGATTAAAAATACAAGACTTGTCTCAGTTGACGATTGAAGAATCATCCCTAATCTATTGAATATATTGATAATGTCATCTTCGTTCATGGTCATTCCGAGCAATCGATAAACATTGTCAATTTCCAGTTTCACTGATTTTTTTGCAGGCATCTTGTGTTCACACGCCATCACTGGCCCTGCATTACCACCAACGATCTGCAACAAAAGCTGAGTCGCTCGCTCAATCGCTTGCAATTGCAGGTCGCTATCAACACCCCTTTCGTATCTGTGAGAGGAATCCGTATGTAATCCGTAACGTCGTGCTCTTCCAGCGATTGCTAACGGATCAAACCATGCACACTCAAGAAAGATATGTTTTGTGTCAGTGTTTACCCCACTGTGCTGCCCGCCCATGATGCCGGCCAGCGCCAAAGGGCCTTGCTGATCGGTGATCAGAAGAGTATCGGGCTGGACTTCAATCTGCTTGCCATCCAACAGAACAATTTTTTCGCCTGCTTCGGCCATGCGTACATTGATGCCGCCGTTTAACTGGCTCAAATCGAACGCATGCATGGGTTGGCCAAGCTCAAGCAATATATAGTTGGTCACATCTACAACAGGATCAATACTTCTGAGACCGCATCGCCGCAGTTTTTCCTGCATCCACAGCGGTGTCTCGATATTGATATCAATGCCTTTAATGACGCGGCCTAAATATCTCGGGCATTGCTCTTTAGCGGTAAGTTGTACCGGAAAGACATCATCAATAGTGGGATGTACAGCTTCGATTACAGGTTCACAAAAGTCCAGATTGTTAAGCGCGGCTATTTCGCGTGCCAGTCCCCTGATGCTGAGACAATCCCCTCGATTAGGAGTCAGATCCATTTCGTAGAACATATCATCCAGCAGCAAAAATTCCCGTACGGACTTGCCGACCGGGGCATCTGCTGGCAATTCAAACAAGCCATCAGAGTTCTCAGCCAGACCAAGTTCTTCTGCCGAGCACAACATGCCAAATGATTCAACACCACGCAATTTGGCTTTTTTGATCACAAAGGAAGATGAAGCACCTGGCTCAGGTGAAGCAACCGGCAGTTGCGCACCAATGCATGCATACGGGACCTTTAAGCCGCTGCGAACGTTGCTGGCACCGCAGACAACTTGCAGCACTTCTTTGCCGTCAAACACCTCACATACCCGCAGTTTATCGGCATCCGGGTGCTGAACCACGTTGAGAACTTCGGCGACAATTACACCTGCAAACTGCGCTGCAACAGGTCCATGCGCATCGACTTCCAGCCCGGCCATCGTCAATTGGCTGATCAGTGCCTCAGGCTCAAGGTCAAAATCAACCCACTCACGTATCCATTGTTGTGTAAAAATCATGCTTCGTTGCTCTTACTGTCTACTCATGGCTTTTCATTATTAATTAAATCAAAAATTTACTGCATATCGACCGATCGTCAGTTGAACTGACGAAGAAACTTCAGATCGTTCTCGAAGAACAGGCGCAGATCGTTAACGCCATAACGCAGCATTGCAAGACGCTCTACACCCATGCCGAAGGCAAAACCTCGGTACTTTTCACTATCGATACCGGAGCTCTCCAGCACTGACGGATGGACCATTCCGCAACCCAGTACTTCAAGCCATCCGGTTTGTTTGCAAACTCGGCAGCCTTTTCCCGAACACATGACGCAACTCATATCAACTTCAGCAGAGGGTTCTGTGAACGGAAAGTACGAGGGGCGAAAACGCACTTCCAGATCAGCTTCGAAGAAATTCTGCAGGAAGTCAGCCAGCGTACCTTTCAGGTCAGCGAAGGTAACATGTTCATAAATAAGCAAGCCTTCGACCTGATGAAACATTGGTGTATGTGTCAGATCTGAGTCGCAACGGTATACACGCCCGGGGCAGATCATGCGGAATGGCGGTTTGCCCTGCTCCATAACCCTCACCTGCACGGGTGACGTATGAGTTCTGAGGACGGTCGTGGGATTTATATAAAACGTATCGTGCATGGCACGCGCAGGATGGTGGCCAGGAATGTTCAATGCTTCGAAGTTGTGATAGTTATCTTCAATTTCCGGGCCTTCTGCAACGGAATACCCAACGGATTCGAACAGTTGTTTGATGCGGTCAATAGTCCTGCTCACGGGATGTAAGCCGCCAGAGCTTTGCCGGCGCCCCGGGAGGCTGACGTCTATGGTTTCTTGGGCAAGTTGTTGTTCAAGCGCTTTTTCGACAATGATATCTCGACGTGTATCAAGCGCATTTTGAATCTGGCGTTTGGCTTCATTGATATATTCGCCGGCCGCAGGACGCTGTTCGGCCGGTAGCTTTCCAAGTCCTTTGAGGAGTTCAGTAAGCTGCCCTTTTTTGCCCAGATAATCTACGCGCAATTGATCCAGCGTGCGCTCGTCAGCAGTCGCCTCAATGGCACTTAATGCAGTAATTAATAGTGAAGCTGTGTCTGTCATGGACCAATCCACTCAACCCGTTAAATGCACAGAGCCGGCTCAGGTGCTTAACACCCGAACCGGCTCTGCAAAAAGTAACACTTTATTGTGCCAGGCTGGCTTTTGCCTGATTTACCAATGCAGCGAATGCTGCTTTGTCATGCACAGCCAGATCTGCCATTACGCGACGGTCAACACCAATATTGGCCTTTTTTAATCCAGCGATCAGCTGGCTGTAGGTCATACCGTTAGCGCGTGACTGTGCGTTAATACGGGTAATCCACAATGAGCGGAAAACTCGCTTTTTGGCTCGACGGTCACGATAGGCATATTGACCTGCCTTGATGACCGCCTGAAAGGCAACACGATACACACGACTGCGCGCGCCGTAGTAACCTTTAGCCTGCTTAAGAATCTTTTTGTGACGACGACGTGCCGTTACACCGCGTTTTACTCGTGCCATATTATTCTCCTCTGACTAACCTGATTATTAATTAACGCGCATCATGCGATCGATCATCGGCTTATCACAGGCTGCAACCAGTGAAGTACCGCGCAATTGACGCTTACGCTTGGTGGTCATTTTGGTGAGAATATGGCTCTTGTTTGCACTTTTGCATTTCCAGCCGGAAGCTGTTTTTTTGAAACGCTTGGATGCACCACTATGGGTTTTCATCTTGCTCATTTGTCTTACGACTCCGCATTTAGCGCCATCACTGGCGATAGTGTTTAGATTTTAAAAAAGCTGACACCCGTCAAACTTTTTTCTTCTTCGCAGGAGACAGAACCATCACGATCTGCCTACCTTCCATCTTGGGTTCTTGCTCAACAACACCGTAATCTTCAAGATCCTTGCCGATACGTTGCACGAGCTCAAGTCCAAGATGCTGATGGGCTAATTCCCGGCCGCGAAATCTCAACGATATCTTGGCTTTGTCCCCATCAGTAAGGAAACGTATCAGGTTGCGTAGTTTTACCTGATAATCCCCTTCTTCCGTCCCTGGCCGAAACTTGATTTCTTTCAGCTGTGTTTTGCGCTGCTTTTTCTTGTTGGCAGCTTTTTGCTTTTTCAGATCAAAAATATGCTTGCCGTAATCCATGATTTTGCAGACCGGCGGCTCAGCCTCAGGAGCAATCATAACCAGATCAAGCTTGGCTTCACTGGCGGCAGCTCGCGCTTCCTCGATGGTCACTACGCCCTTTTGCTCGCCATCTGCTAATACCAAGCGAACTTCGGGAGAATCAATGTGCTCGTTAATGACCGGCTTTTTGGAACTGCTCTTCATATTCGACAGCGTATTCTCTCCTGCTTAAATTGTTAAATTTTTCTGATCAATCTACGACTGATGCGTGGCAGATCGTCCAAATCGTAAAATATCATCTGCCAGATAACGGGCAAAGGCATCTATTGACATGATACCGAGATCGTTTCCATCCCGGGTGCGTACAGAAACTTCCCCATTCTCCAGCTCCCTATCCCCCGCGACGAGCAGGAAAGGAATTTTCTGAATTGAATGCTCGCGAATTTTAAAGCCGATCTTTTCATTTCTCAAGTCCGCACTGACCCGAAAGCCTTTTTCTGCCAGCATTTTACGAACTTTTTCACAATATTCGGCTTGTTTGTCGGTTATATTCAACACTACAACCTGATCGGGTGATAACCAGGCTGGAAGTGCTCCCGCATAATGTTCGATCAAGACCCCAATAAATCGCTCGAATGAGCCAAGAATTGCTCGATGGAGCATGACAGGAACTTTTCTATTACCGTCTTCGGCGACGTATTGAGCACCCAGTCGTTCTGGCATCGAAAAATCTACTTGGATAGTGCCGCATTGCTGCACACGCCCCATACAGTCCTTCAATGAAAATTCGATTTTAGGGCCATAAAACGCGCCTTCACCTGGCAATAATTCCCATGCGAGGCCACTATTATTCAGGGCCTGCCGTAAAGAACCCTCTGCTCTGTCCCACATTTCCTCAGAGCCAACTCGTTTGGCTGGGCGGGTTGACAGACGAAGTATAACTTCATCAAAACCAAAGTCACGGTATACGCCAAACAAAAGACGCATGAATGCCGCTACTTCCTCTTGTATCGCTTCTTCAGCACAGAAAATATGTGCATCATCCTGAGTGAAGCTGCGTACCCTCATCAAACCGTGCATGGAACCAGATGGTTCAAATCGATGGCAAGAGCCGAATTCAGCCAAGCGCAAGGGCAAATCCCTGTAACTCTTTAGGCCCTGGTTAAAGACCTGTATATGGCAAGGGCAGTTCATGGGCTTGATAGCATACATGCGGTTTTCAGACGCAACGCTGAACATCTGATCAGCAAATTTATCGGCGTGACCTGAGCGCTCCCATAGTGAATAGTCTACCAATTGAGGTGTGCGTATCTCTTGATAGCCATTTTGATTCTGCACTTTTTGCATGTAATGCTGAATGACCTGGTAAATAGTCCATCCGCGCGGATGCCAAAAAACCATACCGGGAGCTTCTTCCTGGAAATGGAAAAGATCCAGTTTCTTACCAATTTTGCGGTGATCTCGCTTTTGCTGCTCTTCAAGTCTAAATAGATAATCTGCAAGGGCTTTTTTGTCACCCCATGCTGTTCCATGAATGCGTTGCAACATTTCATTGTTGGAATCGCCTCGCCAATAAGCGCCAGCGACCGATGTCAATTTAAACGCTTTGAATTTTCCTGTGTTCGGCACATGTGGTCCACGACAAAGGTCTATGAAATCACCCTGTCTATAAAACGAAAGCTGTTCGTCGCCCGGAATGCCTTTAATAATTTCAACTTTGTACTTCTCGCCCATTTGTTCAAACATGGCAACCGCGTCGTCGCGGCTCATCAGTTCACGTTTAACCGACAGGTTCTCTTTTACAATGTCCTGCATTGCAGATTCAATTTTCTCGAGATCTTCCGCTGTGAATGCCCTTTCATAGGCAAAATCATAAAAAAAACCATCTTCTACTACCGGTCCAATTGTTACCTGTGCTGTTGGGAACAGGCGCTGGACAGCCTGAGCCATCAAATGTGCACATGAGTGACGAATGACCTCAAGGCCGTCGGTGTCGCGCTCGGTGATGATCGCGAGATGAGCATCAGTATCGATTAAGCATGAGGTATCCACTAGTTGTCCATCTACTCGGCCCGCAAGAGCTGCTTTTGCGAGACCTGAACCAATGGATTCAGCGACTTCGAATACAGTCACTGGCCGATCAAATTGTCGTTGACTACCGTCGGGAAGAGTAATTGAAGGCATAGCGGTCGCGGTTCGTTTGATATGAGATGAATTTAGCCTGACTTACAGGGCATTTATGAAAAACAATCGGAGTGCGGGATGCTGAAAAATACCACTTATAAGCAAGTGGTAGGCACGACCAGATTCGAACTGGTGACCTCTACCATGTCAAGGTAGCGCTCTAACCAACTGAGCTACGCGCCTGTTTCAATTTCTACGTGGTAACAGGCAAATCTTTAAATAAATCCTGATTTTATGCAGGATAAGACCACCGCTTCCGAAGGCGTCGCGATTATAGGCGCAGCCAGAAAAAACTACAAGTGAATGACTTTGACGATGTGCATCAAGATATTCACCCTAACCTAAGTTAATGAGATCAATTTTCAGGGCTGTCACTTGATCACGCAAAAGAGCGGCTTCTTCGAATTCAAGATTGCGCGCCAATTCAAACATTCGCTGCTCCAATTGTTTTATTTCATGAGCGAGTGACCTGATATCTTTGTTAGATGCGACACTGGATTTATAGTCGGCAGATTTTTCTTCCACGGATTTGCCGTTACGACGGTTTCGAGAGTCGTTGGCGGCATCACTATGATGAGATCCTTCCATTACATCGGAGACTGATTTATTGACTCCTGCCGGCGTAATCTTATTGACCATATTAAAGTTTATTTGTACTTCCCGCCTCCGCTCAGATTCATCAATCGCTCGTTGCATGGAACCCGTGATTCTATCGGCATACAAGATGGCTCTGCCGTTAAGGTTGCGCGCAGCTCTGCCGATGGTCTGAATCAGTGAGCGCTCGGAGCGCAAAAATCCTTCCTTGTCTGCATCCAGTATAGCCACAAGAGAGACCTCGGGGATGTCTAGCCCTTCCCTGAGCAAATTTATGCCAACCAGGACATCAAATTGACCCAGCCTCAGATCTCGAATGATTTCCGATCTCTCAATCGTATCTATATCTGAATGCAAGTATCTGACGCGTATCTCATGATCCATGAGATAGTCAGTCAAATCTTCGGCCATTCTTTTTGTGAGTACGGTGACAAGAACCCTTTCATGACGGGCAGTGATCAAACGAATTTCGGATAACAGATTGTCTACCTGTGAACCAGCGGGACGAATTTCCAGTGTTGGATCTAGTAATCCCGTTGGGCGCACGAGCTGCCTGACAGTCTGTCCAGCGCGCTCAAGTTCATAGGGGCCCGGAGTTGCAGAGACAAAAATCAACTGTGTGGTCAGCGACTCCCATTCCTCAAATCTTAATGGTCTGTTATCAAGCGCTGAAGGTAAACGAAAGCCGTAATCAACCAGTGTTTCTTTTCGTGAACGATCTCCTTTGAACATTGCTCCAATCTGCGGAACCGACACGTGAGATTCATCCACTATTACCATGGAGTCCGGTGGCAAGTAATCAAATAGCGTAGGAGGAGCTTGACCCGGGTCGCGGCCAGACAAATAGCGTGAATAGTTTTCGATACCATTGCAGTACCCGAGTTCAGACATCATCTCAATGTCGAAGCGAGTTCTTTGAGCAAGACGCTGAGCCTCAATAAGCCGATGGTGTTGTTCGAGATACAAAATTCTGCCATTTAGTTCAACTTTGATGTCTTCGATTGCATTGAGAATTTTTTCTCGCGGAGTCACATAATGTGATTTTGGGAAAATGGTCAGACGTGGCACTTTACGGATGACTGCTCCATTAAGGGGGTCAAAAAATGACAGTGATTCAATCTCGTCGTCAAACAGTTCTATGCGGATGGCAAACCTGTCTGAATCGGCAGGATAAACATCAATGACATCACCTCTCACCCGATAAGTGGCCCTTTGCAGTTCCATGTCATTTCTGCTGTATTGCATATCAGCAAGTCTTCGAAGTATGTAGCGCTGATCAATTTTATCGCCCCTATCAAGGTGCAAGACCATCTTCAGGTATGAACCCGGATCGCCGAGCCCATAAATAGCCGATACAGTTGCCACGACTATAACATCGCGTCTTTCCAACAGTGCTTTGGTAGCTGATAAACGCATCTGTTCGATATGCTCATTAACGGATGCATCCTTTTCGATATATAGATCTGAGGACGGAACATACGCCTCTGGCTGATAGTAATCGTAGTAAGACACAAAGTACTCAACAGCGTTATCAGGGAAAAACTCTCTGAATTCACCATAAAGCTGCGCGGCTAAGGTTTTATTTGGCGCCATTACCAGCGCCGGGCGCTGTGTCTGTGCAATCACATTTGCGATCGTGAAGGTTTTGCCCGAGCCAGTGACACCGAGAAGAATCTGAGAGTGCAGTCCCTCATCCAAGCCCTCAACCAATTGTGTTATTGCATTGGGCTGATCACCCGCCGGGAGGAAGTTTGCGCGCATTTTAAATGGTATGTTCATGGTCGTAAGTATACTGCCAGGAAGATATTTTTATTGTTTATTGCAGCGTTTTTCGCTTGAGTAAACGCATCAAAAAGTTGCTGATCAAAGGTTGACCAGTATGACAAATGTCATTAATATACGCGTCCTGTTGGGGCCATCCAGATTGGCCAAACGTTATTGCCCAATAGCTCAATGGTAGAGTAATCGACTGTTAATCGATTGGTTCCTGGTTCGAGTCCAGGTTGGGCAGCCAAATTTTTCCCCTCTCTTTATTCGCCAGTATTTAAATACACTCGTCTTTCCAGAACTCCAAAATTTTGGCCAAGTCTTGATGGATGATACAAATATGCGCGCCTCTAAATGATTCGTCTTCAGTATCTGTTAAAGTAACCCCTCACATCATACTCGGTGTTTACCCACCCCCAAAAAATCATGTCAAGGAGATTGTTTATGTTTAAGTCTTTGTTAGCAGCGATTTTGCTGACAGTCAGTATAGTTGGCTATTCGGCTGAAAATGCTAATCCAGTTGTAGTTATGGAAACCAGCCAAGGCACTGTGGTTATTGAGCTTTGGGTTGATGAGGCGCCAATCACAGTTGAGAATTTTCTGAGATATGTGGATAACAAATTGTATGACAATCTGACATTTCACAGAGTAATTCCAGGTTTTATGATTCAAGGCGGCGGATATAATAGTGAATTTGTAGAAATGTCAGGTTATGCACCGATCAAAAATGAGGCGTCTCCTTCACTTGAAAATGATCGGGGAACTTTGGCGATGGCACGCACCAATGTTGTTGATAGTGCAACCAGTCAGTTCTTTATCAATCTGGTGGATAACGACTTCCTCAATCATCGAGGAACTTCAGCTCAGGACTTCGGCTACGCCGTATTCGGTCGAGTAATAGAAGGTATGGATATTGTTGATGCTATTGCCGGCGTGCGTACCGCAAACGCGCGTCAGCATCAGAATGTTCCGGTCGAGCCAGTAATGATTCTGTCTATGACCAGAAGGTAAAATAGTAAGTAAGTGGTCAGCGTTTGTGCAGCGGTGTGACTTTGGTAGCGGCAACCTTGGTTTGCAGAGGGTTGATTGGGTTAGATATTGCTGAAGTTACACCTGTGCTGCTCGTACTGGGCCATAACAGATCGTCTTTAAACGATTCAGGATTAAAACCGTCAACTGCACGAATCAACAGTTGCCGTATTGTTTCAAGATCAAGTCGTTTGCATGCAGACTCAAGTTCGACAAGCATGGGTTGAAGATCGCTCCAAGGCAAAAAATCCTCCTCTGCGCGCATGATTTTCGGGTGTTCTGTCCCTGTGACAGATTCGCCAATCAACAATTCCTCAAAGAGCTTTTCACCGGGTCTGAGCCCGGTATATTCAATTGAGATGTGCCCTTCGTATGACTTTTCATCCCTGATGTTGTAACCCATTAAGTGAATCATTTTGCGTGCCAGATCCACAATTTTGATTGGCTCATGCATGTCAAGAACAAACACATCGCCGCCACTGGCCATGGCACCTGCCTGAATTACCAACTGAGCTGCTTCCTGTACTGTCATGAAGTAACGGGTAACTTCAGGGTGAGTTACTGTCACTGGACCGCCCTGACTAATCTGTTTGCGAAACAAAGGCACTACTGACCCGGACGAGCCAAGGACATTGCCAAATCTCACCATACTAAAACACGTGCTGCCCTTCTGAGCTGCCAAGGCTTGAAGCACTTGCTCCGCAAACCTTTTTGTCGCGCCCATCACATTGGTTGGACGCACGGCTTTGTCAGTTGATATCAGTACAAAGTTTTCGACTTGACACTTATTGGCTGAAAGAGCAGCAACAGCCGTACCAAGTGTGTTGTTAAATGCCCCCTCTATGACATTCCTCTCAACCATTGGTACTTGCTTATATGCGGCAGCATGATAAACAGTATTTACCTTGAATTTTTGCAGGATTACTTCCATAAGATTGTGGTTACAGGTGTTACCCAGGACTGCAATAATTTCAGTTTCAAACTCAGACTTAACTTGTAAGGCTTCTCTCAGTGTCTGCAGTTCACGTTCTAAGTCATACAATCCAAACTCAAAACTGTCGAGGACTACCAGTTTTGCAGGCCAGAGGCCAAGAATTTGTCTGCAAAGCTCTGAACCAATCGATCCCGCCGCACCGGTTACCATTACAGACTTGCCTTTGATACAGGCGCTCATAAGCTCTGGATCCGGCGGAACAATATCGCGGCCCAATAAGTCTTCGATATCAATATCTCTAATTTCGTCTACGTGGAATTTTCCCGTGCGCATATCAAACAGTTCGGGCACTGTCTTGACGTGAACGGGCAGGTGCTCGAGCTTATTGAGGATTTCCTTTCTTTCAGCGTGGCTGGCTGAGGGAATGGCAAGCAGTATTTGGGTGACAGAGAAAGTCTTGATCAGCTCTGATAATGCTGAAGGGGTATAGACTCTGATACCGTGGACGATACTGCCGACAATATTCAGGCTGTCATCTACAAAGGCGACGGGTAAGTACTGGTTGCCACTTTGCAAGGCAACCACTAACTGCATGCCAGAACTGCCGGCCCCATAGATAATCACAGGCTGTTTAGGTCGAAAGTTTTCAATCAAACTTTGGAGTGCAAGTTTAGCTACAAATCGGCTTCCACCGACAAAAACAAGCGAGATCATCCAGAAGATAGGGACCGTTGCATGATTGATTAGCTCTGGAGATAGAATCAGATAATAAACGACGCCAAACAACACTGCAGCGACTGTGATTCCCTGAATAACAATAAAACCGGATTGACCACCCATATAGAGAAGGATAGTTCGGTACAAACCGATGCGGTAAAATACCAATACACTAATCAGAATGACTACAGCGCTATAGCCGAGGACTTGATCAATTTTGTCCTCGACGCTTATTCCTAGCATGTTAAGTGACAACCATGCTGCCAGAGCCAGCATTAATATATCCGCCACCATCAACAGTAATTGCTTGACATTACGAGATAGTGGGATGGTGTAGGGATTCATTGTTATTCCTGTGCGGCGATCAACTCTTATTCCCTTCTCGGGGCATTTGGTCGGCCTGCTCCCAGCAACGCTGCGATTGCCATCAATGGTACTACACCCATGATAGTCAGATACACCCCATTCTGGGGGTAAACCACTGCAAGCCATGATATGGGCAGAAGCCAGATCAGGTTAACAAGTGCATAAACAAATACCACTTTGGAGTGACTGCCAAACCGTCTGGAGAGGTGCTGATAG
>CANHAR010000071.1 GCA_947458495.1 Gammaproteobacteria bacterium
CATCAATCGCCTGTCGCTGGGCATTCAGAGTTTTGATGCACAACAGCTGAAAAATCTGGGGCGGATTCACGATCATCATGACGCTGAACGAGCCATCGACTTTGCACGCAAAGCGGGCTTCAGACGCCTGAATCTGGATTTGATGTATGGCCTGCAAGAGCAGACACCTGCGGCGGCCCTGGATGATCTTCACAAAGCCATCAGTTTTGCACCTGAACATCTGTCCTGGTATCAGTTGACCATCGAACCCAACACGGCGTTTTTCAAACACACGCCTGCTTTGCCCGCTGAGGATACCTTGATTGATATTCAGGATGCGGGACTGGCACTGCTGCACGAACAGGGTTACCAGCGTTATGAGGTCTCCGCGTTTGCGCGCGCCGGTGAAGCATCCAGGCATAACCTGAATTATTGGCGCTTTGGAGATTACCTCGGCATTGGTGCCGGCGCCCACGCCAAACTCACTGAACCGCACAAACATCGCATTCTACGACTACGCAAACGCAAGCAACCCGCGCATTATCTGCAGGCAGCAAAAAACAGCCTGGCACAGGCCAACAGCAATCTGCTGGTACGCTACCCCTATCTGGCGGATGCCAGCCCAATCGAGGCAGAGGACTTACCGGTAGAGTTTTTACTCAATGCCCTGCGTTTGCGGGAAGGATTCACCGTCAGCCAGTTTGAGAAGCTGACAGGGCTGCCTTTCAGCCGCCATTCAAAGCAGGTAGACTCCTTGCAGCATCAAGGGCTTCTGACTGTCGATGGCGAACGGATCACAACTACCGAGCGTGGTTATCAGTTCCTCAACAGTGTTCTGGAAGCATTTCTGTAGCAATTGCTGGCTGGCCCCGCCGGCATTTTGAGTTGACAATCATGTCCGCAAGCGAACACCGCACTCTGATCAACCGTATGCAGTCGTTACTGAAGCTGCCTACTATCAGTTCCGCCAATCCGGCGCTGGACATGAGCAATATGCCGGTCATTAACTATCTGGCCGAACAGTTCAGTGCACTGGGTTTTGAATGCGAAATAGTGCCCTGTACCAGCACACACGGCAATCTGAAAGCCAACCTGATAGCCACACTTGGCAAAGGACCTGGCGGCCTGGTGTTGGCCGGCCATACAGATACCGTCCCCATGAACCCGGAGCTTTGGAGCGTTGACCCCTTGGCTGTCACCGAAAAAGACGGCCGCCTTTATGGTCTTGGCAGCACCGATATGAAAGGTTTTTTTGCGTTGATCCTGGAGGCTGTGCAGCCGTTTCTTGGACAGCCACTGCAACAACCTCTGATTGTGCTGGCCACCGCGGATGAGGAGACCTCAATGTCCGGCGCCCGCAAAATAGCCGAGATTGGCCGGCCTAAAGCACGGTATGCCATTATTGGTGAACCTACGGGCATGAAACCCATCCGCGCACACAAGGGTGTGATGATGGAATCCATCCGACTGCAGGGGCGCAGCGGACACTCCTCCAACCCCAGCCTGGGCATCAACGCGATGGAAGCCATGCACGACGTGTTGAGCGAACTGATGAGCTATCGCAACGAGCTGCAGCAGCGTTACCACAGCCCGTTGTTTGTGATCGACAAACCCACCATGAATTTTGGTTGTATTCACGGTGGTGACAATCCCAACAGGATCTGTGGGCACTGCGAACTGGAGTTTGATATCCGCCTGCTACCGGGCATGGAAGCTGAACTGCTGCGCGGCGAAATTGACAAACGACTGCGCCCGCTGGCTGAACGCTGGAAGGTTGGCTTTGAGTTTACCCCGCTGTTTGTGGGGGCACCGGCGTTTATTTGCCCGGCAGAAAGTGACCTGGTCAAGACCGCTGAGCGACTGACAGGTCATACTGCCGCCACCGTGGCCTTTGGTACTGAAGCACCATTTCTGCAGGACATGGGCATAGACACAATTGTGCTCGGACCTGGTGACATTGAGCAGGCACATCAGCCCGATGAGTACCTTGCGCTGGACAGGGTGCAACCTTGTATCAATCTGTTGCGGCAATTTATCAGTCATTATTGTCTTTAATCGGGCACCCCCTTGTTCAACACCTGAGCTCAAACACATAATGGTATGGTCTAGCGGCATGGCAACACGGAACTAAAGGCATGGACAATCTAACGCAATACATCGACTGGTTCAGACATTCGTCCAGTTACATCAATGCCCATCGCAAGAAGGTATTTGTGGTATTGCTGACCGGTGAGACGCTGGCTCACGATAACTTCGGTCGCATTGTGCATGACATTTCCCTGCTTCACAGTCTGGGTGTGAAACTGGTGCTGGTGCATGGCGCGCGTCCCCAGATTAATGATGCGCTCACCAGCGCCGGCCATGAACTGCGCTATCACAAAGGTCTGCGCATTACTGACAGCGAAGGTTTACAGCTGATCAAACAGACCGTTGGTGCCATGTCTATCGATATCGAAGCTCAGTTTTCCATGGGATTGGCCAATTCACCGATGCACGGCGCTGATATCAAGGTCAGCCGCGGCAACTTCATTACCGCCCGCCCGTTGGGGATTATTGACGGTGTCGACTACGCCCTCACCGGTGTTGTTCGCAAGGTGAATGCGGAAGCTATCCTTCAGCATCTGGACAAGAACAATATTGTGCTGTTGTCCAATCTTGGCTACTCACCGACCGGAGAGGTGTTTAACCTGTCGGCAGAGGATATCGCTACCGAAGTCGCCATTGCCATGCAGGCGTCTAAACTCATCCTCTTTGTCCCCCAGTGCGGGGTCAGCAACAACAATGGCGAGTTGATGAGCACACTGAGCCCGGTTGCTGCAGAAGCACTGCTCAGAGAGATTCCTGCGGACAATATTCAAAGCAAAAACGGCACGCTGGTGTCATTGGCCGCTGCCGTCAAAGCCAGCAATAAAACCGTGCATCGTTGCCACCTGATCAGTTTTGCAGACAACGGCGCGCTGATTCAGGAACTGTTTACCCGCGATGGTCAAGGCACACTGGTGTCCAAAGACAACTTTGAGTGGTTGCGCCAGGCAACCATTAATGATGTCGGCGGCATTCTGGAATTGATTGCGCCGCTGGAAGAGGCGGGAATTCTTGTGCATCGTTCACGCGAACTACTGGAGGCGGAGATCGACTACTTTAAGGTGATCGAGATGGAAGGCATGATCATTGCGTGCGCTGCCATCTACCCGCTGGATGAAGAATGTGGTGAAATCGCCTGCATCGCCATCCATAAGCACTATCAGGAAAGCGGGCGAGGCGATCATCTGCTGCGGGCCCTGGAAAAAGAAGCACTAAAGCAGGGATTAAAAAAGGTGATTGTGTTGACCACTCAAACAGCACACTGGTTCCTTGAACGTGGTTTTGAACCCATCGAGATCAGTGATCTGCCTCCCAAAAAACAACAGATGTATAACTACCAGCGCAAATCCAAAGCGTTTATAAGACTACTAGGCTGATGTGATGCAGCTAAAGGAGCAAAGACTGACCATGGATATCGACAGTAAGTCGATCGTGATTGTAGAAGACGACAACTTGTATAGTCGGGTTCTGGATTACCAGCTCCACAGCCTGGGTTATCGCTGTACCCTGATTAACTCCGGGAATCGGCTGATAGAGGCTCTCCCCACTCTGGTATTGCCGGACCTGTTTATATTTGACTACTTCCTGGGTATTGATGAACCCACCGGGCTAGCGCTTTGCCGGCACGTGCAGAGCTTTTGTGATGTCCCCATCATTTTACTGACCGGTAACAATACTATCGAGACGCTGGTCAGCTGCCTGAAAGCCGGTGCTGACCAGTACATTGTAAAACCCTGTGATATACGGGAACTGGATGCGCGCATTATTGCTTCGTTACGAAAGCTACCTTCTCAGGACAACGGCAAAACCCGTGATCTCAAGCTGCAGCTGGATGCGCACATTGCTCTGCACTGGACAGATCAGATGCTCAGACACAGCAATGGCAGCAGCATCAAACTGACGGATATGGAGATTGGACTTCTGGAGCTGTTTGTCAGCAATGCAGAACGTTATATCGATAGAGCAGATGCCTTCCAGGTGCTTTATGGTTATGAGATGCAGCCGACCAACCGCTCTATCGATGTGCTCGCCAGCAAACTGCGGAAAAAACTGGCAACGCTGGACCCGAGTTACATTGTTCGCACTCTGCGCGGACGCGGTTATGCATTGCTGCAAGTCAGTGAATAACGGGGTCCGCAGTTTTGTAATGAATTGTAAACATTCCCTGCGATTGCCAAAGTAGTTTACTAAGCTGCCTGACTGTTAGGAGTTATTGTTGCACTCTGTAAGCTGGTCATCCCTTGAGGCAATCAACGATGGTGCTATTCGATAAAACTGCATTGCCCTCGTCTTTGGGCACCTCTGAGAACGATGTTCTTATCCAGTTCTATGACATGTTTATACAAATCACCCTGGAATCCTGGAGCGATTTGAGCAACATCAACAAAAGCAATGACTTAAAGCTGGTTCGGCAGACAGCTCACAAACTGAAGTCATCCTCCGCCAGTGTTGGCGCGCGGGCGCTGGCTGATTCACTGAAACAGCTTGAGCTTGCCACGGCTGATGGCAATTTGCTGCGTGTCATTGAACAGACAGAAAAAACGACACAATTGCTGCATGCCACGATTGATCTTGTCCGCGCGGAGTTGGCCCGTCTGCAGAAGGATCCCGCACGTGCATAGCGTTACGAATAACACAGCAACTATTTTTACTGCGGCAGATGAGCTGCCCAGGTTGCTGGTTATCGATGATGATTGCTTTTTCCAGGCACAGATAAAACTCTACGTAGTCAATCGATATGCTGTCACACAAAGTCTGTCGGCAATGCCGATGGACGCATTGTCGCTGATACGGGCCGATACCATTTTGCTTGACCTGAACATGCCAGGCGTTGACGGCGTCTCTTTAATCAAGACCATTGCCAGCCTGAATCCTAAACCCAAATTATTGATTGCCAGCAGTTACGACAACTCGATTATTGAGCTCGCCAGAAGTGCAGCTCAGCTTTACGGTTTGACACAAACCGTTGTGCTGCAAAAGCCCGTTAGCAAAGACCAGCTTTTACAGGCCTTGGCAGAGCTGGAGTTCAGGGGTAGCAACCACCTGCCATTACCGTGCGCGACAGACAACATCAGCCAAGCGGACATCATCAAAGCGTCGCACGCGGGAGAGTTTCTGCTGTTTTACCAGCCGCAGATTTCGCTGGAGTCCGATGATATTGTCGGCATCGAAGCGCTGGTTCGTTGGGATCACCCTCAGTTTGGTCGCCTGACACCGGCCTTTTTCATTCATTTGATTGAAGATTCAGCCGATGCGATTGAATTCACGCTGATGGTCGCTGAAATGGCCATACGCGACACCTTGAGAATTAGCCGGGAACAGGGCTTCAGGGGCAATGTCAGTGTCAATATCCCGCCAATTGTCCTGATGTCAGAAACATTTACTGACCGGTTGTGTGACATGCTAAGCCTGCATGGACTGTCTCCGGAGCGCTTCCAATGCGAGATTACCGAACGCGGACTCGACAGTCCTGGCCCGCAAGCGTCAGCGACCCTGGCACGATTGCGTATGAAAGGCATTCAGCTGTCGATCGACGATTTTGGAGTGGGGCAATCCGGCTTGTCGAAAATCAAAACCGGGGCATTTGATGAAATCAAGATTGATCGCTCTTTTATCAGCGACCTGACCTGTTCTCTTGATTCGCAATCGATTGTAAAGAGTATTATTCACTTGGCGTCACTGGTGAATTTGCGGGTTGTTGCGGAAGGTATAGAAGACAATCCAACGCTGATGCTTTGCAAGCAACTCGGGGTGGCGAATGCACAGGGTTTTTATTGTGCACGCCCAATGCCCGCCGAAGAATTTTGCTCCTGGCTGCGCGCCAGGCCAGATAACCAGCAACCAGGGTCGTTGCTGTCGTTCCGAACCGGTTTTTAGGGATAACAAGTAAGGAGGCACTGCCATGTATGGATTGATACACAATTCCCTGCGCGACATGATGAGAACTCGTTTGGGAGACGATGAGTGGGTAGAGATCATGCTGGCAGCAGGATTGTCAGAAAAGGATTTCCTGTCCCTGAAAAGCTATGACGACAGTGTGGTGCTGTCGCTGCTCGGTGTGGCACACACCAGAACCGGGCGCAGTATTGACGAGCTTTTGTATGATTTTGGCTGGCACTTCATCAGTCGTACCGCCTTTGCACACTACGCGGGAGTGCTGAATATGCACGGCGAGTCGTTTTGGGAACTGCTCGACAATCTGAACCATATGCATGACCGGATTGCGTCCTCATTCCCTGGATATCGGCCGCCTTCTTTCCAACTTCTGCCGATTGAAGAGAACACCTACGAACTGATCTACTCAAGCTCAAGGCAAGGACTGACGGCCTTTGTGCGCGGGCTGCTCGATGGTCTGGCAGACTACTTTTCCGTTGTTGTTGAAATCACGGTTGTGCACGACACACTTTCTGATCAGGGTCAGCAGACCTGCTTCAGATTGACCGCACTTGGAACAAAATGAACTTGCCTCACGGACCTGGGCTGGACAGCGTTTTCCCACTGTATCTGGTTCTGGACAAAGAGAACCGCATAAAGTTTGTCAGCGACCAACTCAGGCGAGAAATTGGCAACAGCTGCCTGGGCGAGTATTTTGTCAGTGGATTTATTGTAAAACGACCGGTTCTGGCCGTACAGATGCCCGATATCCGATTGCTGAATCGTCAGTTATTTTTGTTTATTACACACGACGGCGATTTTGCCATGCGCGGCCAGCTGCTACCGCCATCGCCGGGTGATGATGACATCACTATGCTGATTACCCCTTGGCTGACATGGATGCAGGAGAATCGGCTATCACGGCCACTGTCACCCAAGAGTTTTCCTGTTGCGGACGCACAGCTGGAGCTGCAGCTGTATCTGAATACGCAGCAGATGATGATCGACGACATGAATAATCTGCTGGCGGATCTGCAAACCGCAACAGACCAGGCGATTACCGCCAACAAAGTGAAATCGCAGTTTGTAAACCATATCAGCCATGAATTGCGAACTCCACTCAATGGTATTGTCAGCGCGGCCGAGCTGATAAAGACAGAAATAGTCAATCCGCAGGTTGAGCAACTGATTACTGTTATTGGTAAATCCTCTGAGGCCCTTTTGGGCATTATCAATCAAATCCTGTATTTCTCGCAGATCAGTTCGGGCAAGGTGAATCTGGCGTCCAAAGAATTTGACCCGGCACAGTTATGCGCAGATGTGTTGGATATCACCAGATTGCTGGCACATGAGAACAATATTCAGATTCAACTACAGATCGAACACTCTTTACCCGAGTCAGTAACAGCCGATGCACTGAGAATTCATAATGTGCTGTTGAATCTGGTGGGCAACGCAATCAAGCATTGCAATGGGGCTGATGTACTCATCAAGGTGAGTCTGAATTCCATACCTGAGACGTCAAAAACCTCGCTTCTATTTGAAATTCAGGATAGCGGTCCGGGTGTTCCGATTGCAGATCGACATCGTATTTTTGAGCCCTTCGCGACGCTTAACAAACCAAAAAATAACAGCGCGCCAACCTCTGGCCTGGGACTGGCGATTGTAAAGTCCGAGGTCGAACTGATGAGTGGTCATATCGGTATCACTGACACACCATCGGGCAAGGGCAGTTTGTTCTGGTTTGATATACCTGTCACCGTTAACGTAACAGCGTCGATACCACCGTCCCAGGACAATAGCCAGATTCGATTCTCAGGCTCGGTGCTGATCGTAGACGACAATGAAATCAACCTGCGCCTTTGTATGCTGCAGTTACAAAAATGGGGTCTGCACGTTGATGCGGCAGAGTCGGCTGCAAAAGCTATTGAACTTGCCAGACATAATCAATATCAATTGATCCTGATGGATATTCAGATGCCTGAAATGGATGGCCAACAAGCCACGCGACTGATACGCCAGTTTCCGCAATACAGGGATGCGCCCGTAATCGCCTGGACCGCCAATGCGTGTGAAATCGAAGCAAAGTCTTACGTCATCTCCGGATTTAGCGATACGCTTGTAAAGCCTGCCAATAACCAGTCATTCCGCAACATGTTGATTAAGTGGCTGCCCGCAAGTCATGGATGAGTCCGCGAATATGATCAAGAATCAGAGCTATCTGCGATGCTGAACAGAAACCTGTGTACAGCCCTTGAAGGCGAGCCAGGCGCAGAGGGTTTCACCGTTATCCTCAATCGGTTTGTGTATTGTCAGCGGATGAAGACACGGTTTACGTTGACCCGGCATTTTTATTGGTTACTGCCTATCACTGAATGTTAAATCTGTCGGCTCGTGACGTGCCGCCTTGGTACAATGACTTTTTGTTCAACTTTTAATCATTTGATCCGATCTTTTCTGGAATGCGTTTATGTTACCCGAAAGCCCTTGTGGACAGAGCGAGACGTCAAACAACAATGCACTTCCGCGCATGCTGGTCATTGATGACGACCCGCTGTTTCTGCAACAGATGAAGATTGTATTACGGGGCAAATACTCGGTGCAGACAACGCTGAGAGCCGTCCAGGATGAGTCAGTCTGCATGACAGGCACCGACACTGTCATTCTGGACCTTAACATGCCCGGTGTTGATGGCGTCGCGTTTATAAAGACCATCGCAACGCTGGAGCCTAAACCCAAATTGCTCATCGCCAGCGGGCATGAGTTGCCTATACTGGAACTGGCCAAGCGTACGGCTAAAATGTACGGCCTGCATCAAACTGATGTGCTTCAGAAACCGCTAACACGTTCTTCTGTGCTAAAGGCGCTGGCCAAACTGGACCGGTTACCTTCCGCTGTCGAGGTGCGCAGCAGAATTATGCCGCCTCGTTTCAGCGACGAGGAAGTCTTCGCCGCATTCAAGACTGGGCAGTTCAGTACGGTTTATCAGCCCCAGGTATCCTTGGTATCCGCAACGGTGATTGGCATGGAAGCACTGGCAAGATGGGATCATCCTGAATTTGGTCGGTTGTCACCGGCCTCTTTTATCGTACAGATTGAAGATTCCAGGCTTGTTACTGCTTTCACTTTGCAGATTGCAGAAACAGCCATTAGGGATACCGTGGAACTGGAGAAGGACACCGGGGCTGACTTAAAAATCAGCATCAACGTGCCACCACAAGTGCTTGAGTCGGAAATTTTTATTGATGAACTGATGGAAAAACTGACACGACATGGTCTGCCGTCGCAGCGATTCCAGTGTGAAATCACCGAACGCGGACTTGAAAACCCCAGCCCGGTTGTACTGGAGTCGATGGCAAGACTGCGTATGAAAGGTGTACAACTATCGATTGATGACTTTGGTGTGGGACAGTCCGGACTTGCCAAACTAAAGTCGCGCGCGTTTGACGAAATCAAAATCGACCGCTCTTTTATTCAAGATCTCGCCAGTTCCAGTGATTCACGCTCCATTGTTGAAAGCATCATGCAACTGTCGCGCATGGTGGGGCTGCGTATTATTGCTGAAGGTGTCGAAGACAAACTCACTCTCAAACATAGCAAGATTCTAGGAATTGAGAACATACAGGGTTTTTATTTTGCGAAACCGATGCCAATCGCGGAACTGGCTCAGTGGGTAACCAACTGGAGTTCACGCAGTAAACACAATCAGGAGGATTCCCAATGATGTTTCCCTATTTCATAGCCCCGGGCACGCTGGCTGAACTCGATAGCCTGCTGCAGGACATTACTCATGTTTCCGCCCCGGACGGACTTGTCATCCTCGGCTGTGTTGAAAACAACATTGATGAAGATGCCGCCGATCAGTATTTCAGGCAGATGTCTGTCCCTGTGGGGGGAGGGTTGTTTCCGGCCATCATACACAACCAACAGGTCCACAAAACGGGATGGCTTGTGTATGCCGTGCACGGCGAACTGGGAGTCACCTGCACAACAGATATTTCCGGAGACATGCAGACCGGGAAAACGCAGCTCTCAAAAAAGTCAGATGGCAACAGTGCTGGAGAGATCCGGCTGGTGATTGTTGATGCCCACGCAACCAGTATTTCGTCATTTTTGACTAAAGAGTATGACCGCAGCGGTGTCTCCACCAAGTTTTTTGGAGGCGGCGCTGGCAGCCTGGCCAGCACAACTACACGTTGTGTTATCGGCAATACAGGACTGTTACGCGATGCGGCCGTGGTGTTGCGCATTACCGGCCACAGTGGTGTAGGCGTGTCACATGGCTGGCGTGCCACATCGCCAATACTCAGAGCCACCTCAACCAGCGGCAATACGGTTCACGAACTGAATTTTCGCCCGGCACTTGAGGTATACGCCGAACTCATAAAGTCCGAGTTTAACGCAGATATTGACCCCCATGATTTGATTGGCACTGCCAGCATGTTTCCCCTGGGCATACGCCGGCTTGGCGGATCAATTATTGTGCGCGACCCCATTGCCAGCACCGATCAGGGTGGCCTGGTGTGTGTTGGCGAATTCGATGACAACTGCTTTGTCTATGTACTGTCGTCAGCGATGGAAGAACTGTTGGCGTCGACTGCCAGTGCAGTTCAGCAGGCGGAAAAGGATCTGGGCAAGAAAACTGAACACAAGATCGTATTTGACTGTATTTCCCGATTCCTGTTGATGAAGGATCAGTTCAACAGTGAACTGGCGATGCTGGACGGGGGAGTCGTAGCGACCAGCGGTGTGCTGTCGATTGGAGAGATCGCCAGCAGCAGCGATGGTTTTCTTGAGTTTTACAACAAAACAACGGCTGTAGTCGCTTTTTCCGGAGAGTAGTGGATTGCTTGATGTCGAGATAGAAGTACTTTTTGAAATCTCGCTGAGTGTTGGAGGCACACTTGACCTCGACACGGCGCTTCATGAGTTTGTGACCAAAAACGTCAAACTGCTTAACCGCATGGCGGGTGCTGTTGTGCGCACCCCAGACAAAGACCTGCCAGAGATTCTGTACTCTCTGCCGCAGTCATTTGCTGACAATACCCTGATTGAGAATGTTCTGGATGATGCCATTCGCGAAGCGCTGGCCTCACCCCTACAACATGCATGCAAAAGTTTACTTCGCAACGGCATTGACGTCAGCGTTGACTATTTTGCCATCCCCGGATTTGGTGTGCTGGTGCTGTGTGGAAAGCCACTGACGTTCAGCAAAAACTTCCATGGCAATTTCAGACACATTCTGCGCAAATTTTCGGCAGCCTGCCGGGCCAGTGAATTGAGCGCTAATAATCTGCGTCAGACCCGACGGTTTGAACTGGCAACTAAAGCCGCCAGAGTCGGGACTTGGGAAATGGATATTGCCACCGGCAATATCCGCATTGACACCCTGATTGGTGAGCTATTCGGACTGAAAGAAAATCATTTTAATTATTCAGTACGGGATTTTTTCCATTTTGTGCTTCCCGAAGACAAACCTCAGGTCATAGCCCATATTCGCAATTACATTGCTCAGGGAGTTGATGACCCCACAGAGTACTATTTTCGTATCCAGCTGGCTGACGGCGAACGACGCAAACTGGCATCAAACGCGACCCTGGTGTTTGAAGGTGGCAAACCGGTTAAGGTAGTGGGGGTAAACTATGACGTGACCGAGGCCGAACTGGCTCGCACGCAATCCATGTCCCGCTCTCAGCTTGAAAATTTGCTGGTCTCCATCTCCTTTGACCTTATCAAGAACCAGTACCACGCGATGGATGAGGTGATTACCTCTGCACTGTGCAAGGCTGGGGAATTTGTTGGTGCTGATCGAGCCTACCGCTTTGTTTATGACCTGAAGAAACAGACCACCAGCAATACCCATGAATGGTGTGCCGAAGGTATTGAGCCTGAAATTGCCAATCTGCAAGATATCCCTGTGGATGCCATCCGCCTGTGGATGACGGCTCATGATGCGGGACTTCCATTTTTTGTCAGAAGTGTAAAGGACTTTCCTGTTGGCCACGGCCTGCGTAACATCCTCGAGCCACAAGGTATCAAATCACTTGTTACCATCCCGCTGATTCTGGACGAAACCTGTATTGGCTTTATCGGATTTGATGCCGTCAGGCAGGAAAGGCTGTGGACAGACGTTGACCTGACATTGTTACGCTTGCTCGCTGATCTGCTGGTCATCGCCGAGGTCCGTTCGCAGCATGAATAGCTGATTCAATCACAAAACCTGGCACTGTTATCAGCCCGTGATCAAGCGGAGC
>CANHAR010000072.1 GCA_947458495.1 Gammaproteobacteria bacterium
CACGCAGACGTTGCTGCTGACTCCAGGGTTTAATTGTCTGATTGCCAGGCCCATCCTGAAGCCCAGCCACCGCAACCGTCTCCGGCACCGGGGCAATCTCTCCGAACAAGTCCTGCACGCCCGATTCCTGATTGCGACTGCTTTGTTCAGCGGCCTGTACGGTATCTGCCAGTGATGACATCAACCACGCGCGTGTGGTGTCGGTATCTGACTGATACAGATTGTCCAGTGCGCCGGCTTTAATCAGCGCTTCCAGTGCTCGTTTGTTGACTGTTCGCAATTCAACACGACGGCAAAAGTCCAGTAGCGAGGTAAATGCACCACCACTGTCTCGCGCTTTGATAATGGCATTGATCGGCCCTTCACCAAGCCCTTTAATAGCACCCAGGCCATACACAATCTCGCCTTTGCCATTAACGGTGAAGTTAAATGCCCCGACATTGACATCCGGCACAATCAACGGCAGCTTCATCTCCCGGCACTCTTCTACCAGGGTAACCACCTTGTCGGTATTCTGCATATCTGCCGACAATACAGCTGCCATAAAGTAGGCCGGATAATGTTTTTTTAACCAAGCAGTCTGATATGACACCAGCGCATAAGCTGCTGAGTGCGACTTGTTAAAGCCGTACCCTGCAAATTTTTCCATGAGGTCAAAAATTGAGCCCGACAATTCTTCGCTGAGTCCGCGTCCTGAAGCGCCTTCCACAAAAGATCCGCGCTGTTTCGCCATCTCCTCTGCTTTCTTTTTGCCCATCGCACGGCGCAACATATCGGCACCACCCAGGCTGTAACTAGCCAATACCTGGGCGATCTGCATGACCTGCTCCTGATAAAGGATAACGCCATAGGTGTTGCCCAACACAGACGCAAGATCAGGATGCGGGTAACTGATCTCAGCCCGACCATGTTTACGATTGATAAAGTCATCCACCATGCCCGACTGCAGCGGCCCCGGCCTGAACAGCGCTACCAATGCAACAATGTCTTCGAAGCAGCTGGGCAACAATCGCCGGATCAGATCTTTCATGCCACGCGATTCCAACTGGAACACGGCGGTGGTTTCTCCGCGCTGCAACAGCTCGTATACACGCACATCGTCCAGCGGAATCATGGTGATATCCAGTGGTTTGTCGCGATGCGCGGGTTCCTGACGATTGATCATCTTCACCGCCCAGTCGATGATGGTCAGTGTTCTCAAACCCAAGAAGTCAAACTTCACCAGACCTGCGGTTTCCACATCATTTTTGTCAAACTGGGTGACCAGACCCTCACCGTTCTCATCGCAATACAGCGGAGAAAAATCGGTCAGGCGTGTTGGCGCAATCACCACACCACCCGCATGTTTGCCGACGTTACGGGTGATGCCCTCCAGTTTGAGCGCCATCTCCATGATTTCCTGCGCATCTTCGTCGGAGTCGATAAATTCCTTCAGCGCGGGTTCGTCTTCCATGGCTTTTTCAAGGGTGATCCCAACTTCAAACGGAATCAACTTGGATAGTTTGTCAGCCAGACCGTACGATTTGCCTTGCACGCGTGCCACATCGCGCACCACCGCCTTTGCCGCCATGGTGCCAAACGTGATGATCTGAGACACAGCTTCCTTGCCGTACAGCTCCGCCACATGCTGAATCACCCGATCACGGCCTTCCATACAGAAGTCCACGTCAAAGTCAGGCATAGACACCCGCTCAGGATTCAGAAAGCGTTCAAACAGCAGGTCATATCGAAGCGGGTCCAGATCAGTAATTCCCAACGAATAGGCGACAATGGAACCCGCACCGGATCCGCGGCCCGGACCCACTGGAATGTCATTGTTCCTGGCCCACTGAATAAACTCCATGACGATCAGGAAGTAGCCTGGAAATCCCATCTGGATAATCACATTAAGCTCAAAGTTCAGCCGCTCAAAATACGGCTGGCAGAATTCCCTAAACTCAGGCACCCGACTGGCGTCGATGATTTCAGCTAATCCGTGGCTTTCGCTGATGATTCTGGGCAGTCGTCGTTGAAGTCCCTGCAGGCTGACCTCACGAAAAAATTCGTCCATAGTCATGCCGGCAGGCACCGGGTAATTAGGCAGGTACGGCTTGCCAAGTTCCAGAGGCAGAGAACAGCGCATAGCGATGTGCACTGTGTTCTCGATGGCTTCCGGAATATCCTCGAACAGCGCAATCATTTCGTTGGCAGTGCGCAGGTACTGCTGATCCGTGTAATGCCGTGGCCGCCGTGGATCGTCGAGGGTGCGACGCTCATGAATACACACACGTACCTCGTGGGCTTCAAAGTCCTCGGGGGCAATAAAGCGCACATCATTAACCGCCACCAAAGGACAGTCGGTATCGGCGGATAACAACACGGCTGCCTGAATGTAGGCTTCCTCGCCAGGCCGGCCTATACGCGAGACTGACAGGTAAAAACTGTGCGGGAACAGATTCATCCACCAGGCCAGTGCCTTCAATGCTGCCGGACGGTCCCCATCGACAAGTGCGCGGCCGATATCACCATGGATTCCACCCGACAATACAATCAGACCATCAGCGTGCTGCTGCAGCCATTGCCGGCGCAGCGTGGGTTCACCGTGACCAACTTTATCGGTATATGACATGGAGATCAGGCGAGTCAGATTCCGGTAACCCTCAAGGTTCCTGACCAGCAAGGTAATGGCATGGGGACGATCAGGACGTTCGGGATTCTCGATTAACACATCGCAGCCGCAGATGGGTTTAATGCCCTGGCTCAGCGCTTCTGAGTAAAACTTGATCATGGCAAACAGATTGGCATGATCGGTTACGGCAACCGCTGGCATTTCCAGCGTTCGGACCGTTTTAATCAGCTCTTCCACACGCACCAGTCCGTCCACAATCGAAAACTCAGTGTGTACGTTCAAATGGACAAATTGTGCGGAGGAGACGGTCATGCGAATTTCCTGAAAAAGTTCACTTCAATCGGAGTCAAACCTATGTCAGCGATGAGCCAGACATTTTGCGACTGGCGCATAACTGCGCCGATGTTCCATGCAGGGTCCATACTGCTCCAGCGCCGCCAGATGCACCGGGGTCGGATAACCTTTGTGCCGGTCAAATCCGTACAGCGGAAACTCAGCATGTAAACGCAGCATATCGCGGTCACGCGCCACCTTGGCCAGTACTGAGGCGGCGGCGATGCAATCCAAACGGCTGTCGCCCTTAACCAGAGCAGCACCGGGTCTGTTCCAGGGCGGACAATGCGTGCCATCGACATACACAAAATCAGCTTTAACACCTAGCGCATCCACAGCCCGGTGCATCGCCAGCAGAGAAGCCCTGAAGATATTGATCTGGTCTATTTCTGCAGCAGAAACCTGTGTGATAGCCCAGGCCAGCGCCTGCTGCTGTATCAGATCGTACAACAGAGCCCGGCGTACAGCACTGAGTTTTTTGGAGTCGGTCAATCCGGGCAAATCATAACGCGCAGGCAGTATAACCGCCGCCGCAAACACGGCGCCGGCGAGTGGACCGCGTCCGGCTTCGTCGGTTCCGGCGACCCGCTGGTGAGTATGCTGCGGCCAGTCCGATACGTTTTTGGACAGATCAGCAAACAGGGAGCGTTCAGCGCGGGCAGGCTTGTCTGTCACCGGTGTGTACCACGATCAGGACTGGCAGAAGGACCCGGGTTATTGATCAAGGCACTGACTGCGGCAGCCGCCTGCTGATCGGCATCAAGTCGGATGCTGCAATGGATGCGGGTAAAATCGCCAAGCAATGCGTGGCGCCTGACCGGATCTGCAAGCCAGGCCAACAGCTCAGTCGACAGGGCCGGGGCGCTGACCGCCTGTTGCAGATACTCCGGCACCAGGCGTCGGCCCGCTAACAGATTAGGCAGTGCAATATTGGGGATTTTGACCAGCCGCGACGCCATCCACCAGGTCATTGCTGACAGCTTGTAACACACAATCATCGGGCGTTTCAGCAACATGGCTTCCAGCGTCGCCGTCCCTGATGCGAGAAGCACCATGTCTGCTGCCCGCATGGCTTCAAAGGACTGGCCATCAAGCACACTGAAGTGCTGGTGCAATGAATGAGTGGCGAGCGCATTGCCTGCTGCCATCGACAAGGTATGCTGCAGAAGCTGATTCACTTGCGCCAGGCGTGTTTTATTTGCACAAGGGATCACAAACTGCAGATCCGGGCGACTCTGCAAACAGATTAATGCAGTCTCAAGAAAAACCGGCGCCAGGCGCGCAACTTCGTCATGACGGCTGCCGGGCATCAGACACACAACTTGCTGCGCACCGGACGGATTCAGACCCAATATCTGCTGCGCCTGCTGGCGTGCCTGAGCTTGATGCTCATCCGGATCAACCCGATCAGCCATGGGATGACCCACGCAGTGCACCGCTATTCCATGCTGCTGGTAGATATCGGTCTCAAACGGAAACAGGGTGAGCATCAGATCAATAGCTTTGGCTATTTTGAAAATGCGCTTCTGACCCCAAGCCCACACGCTGGGGCTGACGTAGTGAACAGTTTTGATACCAAGATCATGCAGCGATTGAGCAAGGCGCAGATTAAAGCCCGGAGAATCGATACCGATAAAGACCGCTGGCTTTTCACCGGTAAAGCGCTTTATCAGGTCAGCCTTGAGCCGGAGTAACTCCGGAAGACGGCCTAGAGGTTCTATAAAACCCATCACAGACAGACGTTCCATCGGTGTGATGCTGTCGAACCCGCACGCCAACATTGCCGGTCCGCCCACCCCCACAAACCGGGCCTCGGGATAACGCTGACGCAGCGTTCGGATCAGTCCGGCACCGAGTATGTCACCGGACGGTTCCCCTGCCACCATGGCTATCAGCATAAATCCGGCACCTGTCTTTTTATTCTGTGGTAGCAAGTTATTCTGAGGCAGCAAGACACCTGCCTTAGCGATGAATACCCTTCACTGACCCGGAGATCGAGTTAAGCAACACTGTCAATGCAGACAACTGCGCCGCATTTTGACCAGCCAGTTGCGCAATCTGTTGCTGCGCCTCCTGCAGGCTCAGCCCGCGTTTGTAAATGATCTTGAATGCTTCGCGGATCAGTTTGACGGTAACTTCGTCAAAACCGCGCCGCTCAAGACCGACCGTGTTAACCGTGCGTACCGCTGGAGGACTGCCACTGACAATGACGTAGGCCGGCACATCATGGGAAACATGGGTCATGCCCCCGACCATGGCATGCGCGCCTATCCGCAGGAATTGATTAACGCCGGCATAACCACCGAGGATCGCCCAATCATCCACCAACACATGACCGGACAATCCGGCATTGTTGGCAAACACGGTATTGTTTCCAACCATGCAGTCATGCGCGATATGCACATAGGCCATCAGCAGATTACCGTTGCCGATACGGGTTAATCCCCCGCCGGCGCCAGTACCACGGTGCAATGTCGCGCCCTCACGGATGATATTGTTATCACCAATCTCCAGCCAGGTATCCTCGCCAGCGAATTTTTTGTCAGCCGGATCTTCTCCGACGGAAGCAAACTGATAAATGCTGTTGCCTTTACCAATACGGGTGTTGGCTTTGATCACCACATGCGAGCCAACGTCACTGCCCTCGCCAATGGTGACGTTAGGACCAATGATACTCCATGGTCCTATGCGCACGCCCTCTGCGATGCTGGCCGAGGGGTGTATGATTGCAAGCGCATCAATCACTTTTCCTTCTTCCTCTCTGCGCAAATGATGATCGCTTCGCCCACCAACTCGTTATCAACGGATGCGCGACACTTAAATTTGTAAATACCACGTTTGCTGGTGAGGATAGTCGCCTCCAGCGTGAGGCGGTCACCTGGCAATACCGGTCGCTTGAGACGAACTTCATCAGCACCCACAAAATAATACACGTAACCGTCTTTGGGTTTCTTCTCCTGGCTCTTGAAACCAAGCACACCCGCCGCCTGCGCCAGAGCTTCGATAATCAATACGCCCGGCATGATCGGGAAATCAGGAAAATGGCCGTCAAAAAATGGCTCGTTTACGCTGACATTTTTGTAGGCAACAATCGACTTGCCCAGCTCTATGCTGACCACCCGATCAACCAGTAAAAAAGGATAACGCTGTGGCAGATATTCCTTTATTTCTTCAATGTTCATCATAATCATGTCCTGGCGGCGGCAACCCGGTTTGGTCCAGTTGCCTTTTTATGTTCCTGACAGTTCGGGACAACTCGGACAGCTTGCCGAGAGTCACCACGTTTCGTTTCCAGATGCTGGATTCCTGCAACAAAGTACCAGAGGAATACAAGCCGGGTTTGGTAATCGACTGCGTCACCATTGACATAGCACTGACCGTCACACGATCCGTGATACTCAGATGTCCGGTGATGCCCACGCCACCACCTATCACACAATAACGACCTATCCGCGTACTGCCAGCCAACGCCGTACAGCCACAGATCACCGTGTGATCCCCAACCATACAGTTATGGCCTATCTGCACCTGATTATCAATTTTTACGCCGTCTCCGATCACGGTGTCATCAAGCGCACCCCTATCGATACAGGTGCCTGCGCCGATCTCT
Source organism: Gammaproteobacteria bacterium (assembly GCA_947458495.1). Taxonomy (GTDB): domain Bacteria; phylum Pseudomonadota; class Gammaproteobacteria; order Pseudomonadales; family Pseudohongiellaceae; genus Pseudohongiella. The sequence continues at coordinate 6,552 of CANHAR010000072.1, forward strand.
ACATCCGAGCCAATACGCACCGAACCCAGCTGTGCAATCTTGACCGAGCGCTGACCATCAAAGGCAAAGCCGAAGCCATCAGCTCCCAGCACTGCGCCGGCATGAACCATCACGCGGTCTCCCATCACCACATCGTGATACACAGTTACATTGGCGTAGATCACACAGTCAACACCCAGACTGACGCCGCTGCCGATGTAAGCTCCTGCGCCGATATAAGAACCTGCTCCTATGCGGGCACCGGCTTCGATGACCACATGCGGGCCCACACACACATCGGCACCGATAACAGCATCAACACTCACAACTGCGGAAGGATGGATGCCTGTTTGCAAGGCAGTTCGCGGGCGTTGATGAGCGACGGCGGCGGCAAACAGTTGCGAGGCCTTTGCGTAGGTAACATAGGGTGACTTTGATAACAGACAGGGAAGCTGCGTTGCGCCAGCCATCTCTGGATGAACAATCACAGCACTGGCCTGACAAGCTGATAACTGCTGACTGTAGCGAGGATTACTGAGAAAACTCAATTTTCCCGGACGGGCATTTTCCAGTGTCGCCAGACCGTCTATGATCAATTGATCTGCAGGGCGGTCATGCTGCGAACCAATACCCGCACGAACAGGTACGTCCAGCGTCGCAGACAACTCTGCCAGCGTGAACGACACCATCATCGCTGATTACCCGACACTTGAGAGAGCCGTTACCGGGCGCCGAGTCTCAGCGCGCCAGCTCGTTCAGTTTGGCTGTTACAAGGGCTGTGATGTCGTAGCTGTTGTTAAAAAACGCCACGGCTTCTGCGTTGAGTACCAGGTCGTAACTGCCTTCCTGAACAACAGTTTCAATCGCCTGACCTAAAGGTTCACGCATGGTTTCTACAAACTGCTGTTGACGCTCTTGCCAGGCGGTTTGCAGACGCTCACTGATCAATTGCATCTGAACCTGCTTTTCCTGTGCTTCAGAGTTCAGCGCACGCAGTTCTGACTCGCTCATAATTGACTCATCGCGCTGTGCTCGTTCAATCAGCGTGCGCAGTTCAGTATTGAGCTGCTCAAGACGGCCTTCATCAGCCGCAAACTCGCTGCGAGTGCCGGTCTCTAACTCTCGCGCTGCGTCAGTGTTAAACAAAGCCTGTTCAAGATTGATGATACCAATGACGGGAGCAGTCTGGGCAACAGCAGAATTCGCCGTTAAAAACAGAGCTGCAACCAGTATCATTATTTTTTTCATGTTAATCACCTTGGTCATATGTGTTTGAGTTTGATGCAATATTTGCTTGTTTGCGACAGCGCGGGATTATAACACCGAGTTTCATCCCCGCTGCGCGTTTTTTACCGAATCAAAATCCGGCGCCAATCGTAAAGTCAAAAGACTTGGTCTGGTCATTGGGGTTCTTGGTAAACGGTTTGGCAAGATAAAATGTCAAGGGCCCGAATGGCGACAGATAGGTCACACCCACTCCGACAGAGTAGCGCAGATCACCCGTATCAAACTGACCACAGGTATTCAATGCTGTCTGCCTGACAGAGCAATTATTAGAGAACACACTTCCCACATCAAAAAACAAGCTGGAGCGCACACGTCCACGATCTTCAACCATGGGCAGTGGGAACAACAACTCAATAGACGCCGTGGTCAGAATGTTGCCACCAAAACTGTTTCGATCACCATAAATGTCGTAAGGCTGCGCGGCCAACTGCAGTTGCTGATTGCCATTGGCATCGAGTACTGGTTGACCGTCAGCGTTAATCACCGGTACCGACAGATACCCCAGTGAGCCATCATAACCTTCAGCAAATCCACCGGCACTGACCTTGACGTTGCCATTTTCATCTTTGATCAGTCCGGCCAGATTGGTCTGGTACGTTAATGGCGGCGTACTGCGCGGGCCAAGACTGTTTTCTTCAAAGCCGCGCACAACGCCGTTGTAAGCCAGACCACCGGCGAAATAGTTCTGGAAAAACGGCAGCTCGCCAGTATCGCCATACCCATCGCCGTAACCCAGGTTGGTGCGCACGTGGAATACCCAGTCTTCACCAAACAACGGGCGGTAATACTGGGTGTTATAACTGGCGCGGTAATACTCGAGGTCACTGCCTGGCACTGTCACTTCAAACGACAGTTGCTGGAAGGAACCGGCAGTTGGCAACTGACCGCGGTTCAGCGTGGTGCGCACCCAATTGGTTGTAAAGGTCAGGTTGTCGAATATTCTGCCATTGCGATCAATAAAACCAGGATCAGGATTGCGATTGAGATACTCAATTGGCAATTCACTAACCAGACCAGTAACGGCGTCCCTTACCGGGCCATCCCACGGGTTCAGATTTGCCGGCGTAATAACGTAGCGATCAACACCGGGGGTCAGCACCGGCGTGGCTTCGATTTCCTGAACCGACAAACCACCTGAACTAAGCTCAGTATGTGAATATCCAATGTTATAACCGATCTGCTGTATCTCGCTGATCGGGTAACTGAAATTCAGCGTGGCCCCATAGGAGGTGGTGGAAAAGCTGGCAATGTTAAAGGGTGAATCCTGCTTCTGCGCAAACACGCTGAAACCGCGGCTCACACCATCAGGAGTGAAATACGGGTCCATGTAAGAGAAGTTTGCGCTGCTGCTGAAATAACTGCGGTTAAGGCCTACGGCAACGGTGCGACCGGTACCCAAAAAGTTCTCAGCCTGCAGATCTGTAGCCACAAACCAGTTACCGCCACCGCCTGAGCCTATGCTGAAAGACACGCTGCCAAAACTTTGTTCTTCTACCTCAAACTCCACGTCCACCTGATCCGACGTGCCGGGGACTTCTACGGTATCCACTTCGACCGTGGAGAAATAACCCAGTCGTTCCAGACGAACCTTGGATAACTCAATCTGCTGACTGGACGCCGGAGCGCTTTCCAGCTGACGCATTTCGCGACGTAACACGTCATCCGCTGTGGTGACGTTGCCACTGTAATTGATGCGGTTTACATAGGTACGCGCGCCGGGCTCAACGTAAAAAATAACTTCGACAGTGTTGTCTTCATCATTGATATTGGGCACACCCTCCACTTCCGCAAACGCGTAGCCAAGGTTACCCAGAATCTGCGTCATGTACTCTTCACTGGCGGTGATCAAGGCCTGTGAGAATGTCTGGCCCGGGCCTACCAGCGTGTAGGCTCGCAGCAAGGGTTCAGCATTAACCAGATCACCGACCAAATCGACTTTGCTAATTTGATACTGCTGCCCTTCGCTGACATTGATGGTGATGTAAATCTGTTCATTATCCGGCGTAATCGATACCGGGGTATTGTCGACGTTAAAACGCGCAAAACCACGGTCAAGGTACCAGGAATTCAGCCGTTCAATATCACCTTCCAGCTGCTCACGGGAATAACGGTCACGGCGGCTCAACGGCAGATACCAGCGACGAACCCCCAGATCAAAAATATTGGTCAGTTCTTCGTTTTCGTACGTGGTGTTGCCAACAATATTGATATCACGAATGCGGCTTTCTTCACCCTCATTGACCGTCATATCAATCGCCACGCGATTTCGTGGCTGATCAGTGACTTCGATATCCACAGTGGTACCGTAACGTCCTCGGCCGGAATACACTTCCTGTATGCCCTGACGAATTGCTTCGAGTGTTGAACGCGTGAAAATCCCGCCCTCTACAATCTCTGCCTGTTCCATATTACGCAGAATATCTTCCGTCTTGAGTACCCGGTTGCCTTCGATGTTTATTTCACTGACAGAGGGACGTTCAAGCACTGTGATCAGCAAAACATCGCCGTCGCGGGCAACTTCCACTTCTTCAAAGTACTGCGATTCTGTGATGGCGCGAATGATGGCGGCAGCCGTGCCCGCTTCCATCTGATCCCCTACTCCCACCGGCAGCAGACTGAACATTACACCGGGAGAAATCCGCTGCAGACCGTCAATGCGGATGTCGGAGATTCTGAAATTCTGTGCTTGCGCCTGCGCTGTAGCAGCAATGCCAAGGGTCAGGAGAGCACTGAGACACGACTTTCTTATCATGGAGTTCTTACAAATCCGGACGTTTTTATGAATTTTTTGTCACGCGGCTCAGCGGAATCATCAGGTTAGTGATGATCACAACAACCGACTGACGTCGTTATAAATCGCCAGCATCATGATGCCGCCGATAATCAGCATTCCAATTTGCAGGCCCATGGCCTGAATGCGCTCGGGTACCGGGCGGCGTATGATAGCCTCAATGGTGTAATACAACAAATGCCCGCCATCCAGCACCGGAATTGGCAATAAATTCATCACGCCAAGACTGATACTCAGAATTGCCAGAAACCCCAGATAAACTTCCAGCCCATAACTGGCTGTTTCACCGGCCACCTGAGCAATAGTGATAGGCCCGTTGATATTCTTGACAGAAATCAGTCCGATGACCATCTTCTGAATGGATTCCAGCACAAACACCGACTTTTCCCAGGTTTCCTGCAGCGCAGGTACCACGGCACTGATCGGGTTATAGCTGACCTCACGGCGTTGCTCTGCGGGCATACTGGCAAACACATCAAAAGGCGCGACACTGGCGCCGATGACGCCTGTCAGCGATCCATCCTCAGCGCGATTGCCCGCCGGAGTCAGGGTCAACTGTTGCCGCTGAGCACTAACCGCTCGTTCGACAACAACTTCCAGAGGCAGTTCCGGACTGGCGCGCACAATACTGACCCATTGCACCCAGCCTGATATCAATTGACCATCGGCGCTGATGATCCTGTCACCACTCATCAGACCAGCTTGCTCTGCGGCGCCCCCTGCCACAATTGTGTCCAGCACTGGCGGAATATCAAACTGCACAATTCCCAGAGAACCCAGAGGATCAGGCGCAGCGCTGGAGGACTGCCAGCTGTTCAGAGGAATGGCGTATTCGCGGGGATCTAGTTGTCCAGCAGGGATGGCTGTAATCTGCAGTTGACCGGTTTCTCCCAAGCGGTCGAGCATTGCCATGGTGACATGCTGCCAAAGCATGGTGTCATTACCATCAACAGAAACAATTTCATCACCCGCGCGCAACCCTACCTGCCAAGCGGGTGATTCCGGCAGAATACTGCCAATCACTGGTGCCACACCACGCTGCCCGTACGTGATGTTGATCAGCCAGAACACCAGAATTGCCAATAGAAAATTAGCCAGCGGACCGGCCGCTACAATCGCAAAGCGCTGCCACAACGGTTTATAGTTGAATGACATATGACGTTCGTCATCGTGGATG
>CANHAR010000073.1 GCA_947458495.1 Gammaproteobacteria bacterium
ATCCGCGTCCGCGTCATTGCACGCAGACTCCAGATCCGCATACCGACGCAACACATCGTTGGAAATCGTGCGGTATGCAGCCTCTGCGGCATCCATACTGTGCGCCTGCTGGTCATAGATGCCGAGCACACGGGCGCGGCCCAGCAATGCCGCCACACGCATGTGTTCCTGCCCCATGGTGCCCGTACCAATCACCACCAGGTTGTAGCGCGGCGCTTCCTGCTGATACAGATACCGATCGGCGTTGGTGATATGCCGTTGATTGACGGAATTTTCGAAAAATCGCAAACGTGCTTTTGTCATTTTTTTACCGCATAAACGCAGGAAAACCCTGCTTGACCCAGACCACAACATTAACGGCCAGCAGCGACAGCATCAACGGCCAGAACGCCGCACTGAGGCCGCCCACCAAACCAACAGGCGAGAACAGCAAGTACAAGGCCACCACACAGGACATCAGTGTAAACGCGCAAGGTATTGCATAACGCCAAGGCGTCAGGTCCACACCCTGCACTGGCTGGTACGACCAGTTTTCGCTGCGTGGCTGCAACCTGCCAAACAGCAGCATAATCGCCACTTCAATCACAAACAATATGGCGTACACATGCAGGAAATGCAGCGTCACAACATCATCAAACACAAAGCGCAGCAGGCCGTAAGCAATCACATGGAAAACAATCGCGACCTTGGCACCCACTGCCGGCACGCGCGTGGTAAACAGTCCAACCAGTACAACAGCGATCACCGGAATGTTGTAAAAGCCGGTAAACATGCGAATCAGTTGCCAGAGTCCTTCCGGCGCGTATTGCAGCAAGGGCGCGACCACAAACGAAAACAAGGCAATGACCACGCTGGCGATTTTGGCGACACGTATCAGTGTTTTGTCATCCACCGGTTGTTTTTTCAGCGGTGCATAGACATCCAGGCAAAACAAGGTTGCGGCACTGTTCAACAGGGAGTTAAAAGAACTGAACACGGCGCCCAGCAAGACCGCCAGAAAAAACCCGGAGGCGTAGCCCGGCAGCACATCACGTACCAGTCGCGGGTAGGCCTGATCAATCGGGCTCAACCCGGGTCCGTACAAGTGAAAGGCGATGATGCCGGGGATCATCATCATAAACGGCACCATGACTTTGAAGAATCCGGTAAACAACACACCTTTCTGACCCTCCGCCAGATTTCTGGCAGCCAGCGTGCGCTGTATCACGTATTGATTGGTGCACCAGTAAAACAGATTGGCGAGAATCATACCGGTGAACAAGGTGCCAAACGGTGTTGGGTCACTTGGCCCGCCAATCGCGTTCAGCTTCTGAGTATCGGTGCTGGTGATGATGGCCAGACCGCTGCTCACGCTGCCGTCGCCCAACAGTGACAGCCCCAGCACTGGCACAGTCACACCAACCACCAGCAGGCCGATGCCATTGAGGGTATCGGAGATAGCCACCGCTTTTAAGCCACCAAACACCGCGTAAACACTGCCAATCAAGCCAATCGCCACAATGGTCATCCACAGCGCCTGACTGTCACTGACCCCGAGCAAACCGGGCACATCAAACAATTGCAGCACCGCGATAGAGCCGGCGTACAACACGGATGGAATGGTCACCAGCCCATATCCGACCATAAACAGCACTACCGTCAGGCGCCGCACACCATCATCAAAGCGCTTGTTGAGGAACTCCGGCAAGGTGCTGAACGCCCCTGCCAGATAACGCGGCAGAAAAATAAACGCCATGCAGATGGTGGCAAACGCAGCAGTCACTTCCCAGGCCATGCTGCTGAGATTAAAGCCATAAGCGGAACCATTAAGTCCTACCAATTGCTCGGCAGACAGGTTGGTCAGCAGCAATGAGCCCGCGATAAACATCGCACCCAGACCGCGACCCGCGAGAAAGTAGCCATCCTGGGTGCTGACGTCTCCGCGAGTTTTGCGGTACGAGATCCAGGCCACCAGTGCCATAAAAAAAGCGCAGCTGAGCAGCGTTACCGTTAAGTTAGCGGTGTCCACGGTTCACCGGCCTGGTCAGACGAATCCACATCTCTGCGGCAACCAGCGTCACCGGCATTGAGCTGACCGTCGCAACATTCCAGGCTAGCGTGAAATCCATTCCGGCCAACTGCCCCCAATCAAGAAACAGACGCAAGGTAGAAATTGACAAGCCCACCGCAAAACCGCGGATCATAAATTCCCTGTGCAATTTAATATTGCGCACTCGTATGTAGCCAAAAGCGCGGTACAGAAAATACAGCATCAGAATGCTGGACAGCAGTGAGACCCACTGGTTTAGCGTCCAGCCCCAAATAGGCAACACAAAACCGATATACGACGCCCCCAGCGCAACCAGCGCTGCACTGAGCAGGTAAACATAGCCGCTGACACGATGTAGCCTGGGAAAGCGTTTGCGCATTGAACTGATGAATTGCACAGGCCCGAGTATCATGAACAAAAAGCCGGGGATAACATGCGCCAGCGTCAGCATCGGCATCTCAACGTAACGGGCGTTGAAGGGATGAGCTGCGACCTGCGGGTGCAGTTCTCCAGACAGCGACTGGCTGATAAACCCGGCGCGGGTCACCGCATCAATGAGCGCGTCGTAGACCAGATACACGATAAACGCCCAGCCAATAAGGCCAATAACCTGCAGTATTGGCGCGGACAATACGCCGTTTCTTGGAACATTAATCATCTTGTTATGACTCCAGCCATGAGGGTTAATCCGTGCTGTGTCCGGCTACTCTAGTTGGATTGTCATTTTGTGGTCAACCATGGGTTTGGGATTTGCTGACATGGTGACAATGGTTTATTGTCCATGGCGACTCCCGGATGGCCGGAAAAACCAATAACAAGGAATTAACATGGATTCACTACTGGCCATCGCGCCATCAGCGCTGGCGCTGATTCTTGCCTTCACCACCCGCCGCGTGATTTTGTCCCTGCTGAGCGCCGTGGTGCTCGGATACGCCATTCTGATGAACTACCATCCGCTGGACACCGCAGTTGCGGTATTTAATCAAGGCATTTTCCAGCAACTCGAAGGCTCTAACGCGCAGATCATTATTGTCATCACCATCATTTCCGGATTTATCTACCTGCTTGAGTCGTCAAATACCATGCGCGCGTTTTCCGGTTTGCTGGGTACGCATGTGACCTCACCACTCAAAATCAAACTGAGCACGCTGCTAAGTGGCCTGGTGATCTTTTTTACCGACTCCGGTAACTCGCTGATTCTTGGCCCGGTTTACCGGCCTGTTTACGACAAACTGAAAATTTGCCGTGAAAAGCTTGCCTACATCGTTGATTCCACGTCATCGCCGGTGTGTGTGCTAATCCCCATCATCAGCTGGGGTGCTTACACCATGGGGCTGATGGAGAGTTCCTTTGCTGCAGAGGGTATTGTCAAAGACGGGTTCACCGCATTTCAGGAAGTCTGGTTTTATATGATTTACCCCTTGTTAACCTTGATTGGCGTGGCATTTGTAGCGCTGTTTAATGTCTGGGTTGGACCCATGAAACAGGTGCAGAAGAACCTTCTGGCAGGCACCCACACCTATGAGGATTCGCAAACTTCACTGCCTGAGCTGAGTCCGTCACTGAAACAGCACGGTGCAAAAATTGTAGCTGTGGCACTTGGCACTTTGTTTGTATCGATGATTTCACTGTTCACCTATTTTGTATTGCAGCAGGGCATGTTGACCGGGCCCGTCATCCGCATATCCCTGGCGCTGTCCTACACGACGGCCACCATTGCCACCATTGTGATCCTGCATCGCTTGCAGATATTCGACTTCAACAGCAGCTCCAAAGCGTTTTTTAACGGCATGGGGCGCATCATGCCAATTCTGTGCATTCTGATTCTGGCGTGGACACTCAGTGATGTGATGGCCGAGCTGGAGACTGGCGCGGCCATTGCCAGACTGCTCAATGCCTTGAACTTCCCGGTGTGGATGCTGGCCAGCATGATTTTTGTGATCGGCGCTGCCTTGTCATTGGCTACCGGGTCGTCGTGGGGCACGTTTGCGTTGGTGATTCCAGTGGCCGTGGCCGTGGCCGTCGCACTGGATGCGCCGGTTATTGTGTGTATCGGCGCTGCCATCAGTGGCGGTCTGTTTGGTGATCATGCATCACCCATTTCGGACACCACGGTGCTGTCATCAATGTCATGTGGTGTCAACCACATGTCGCATGTGGAAACACAATTCCCCTATGCCATTTTCTCAGCCGTGCTGACATTCTTTGGCTTTATTATTGCGTCCGTGCTGCTGCAGGCAGGTGAGTCACCGGCGTGGATACCCGTGACAGTCATGGCAGTGATTGCCGGCTTTGCGTACTATTTTGCCTCTCGTTCCAAGCTGGGAAACCTGGACTTATGAAAACACTGTGGTTACGCCGTGAAGACAAAACTGGTGAATGGCGGGTTGCGCTGACCCCTGATGGTGTCAGGCAACTGGTTGAGAACGGCGTCAAGGTTGTGGTTGAAACCTCAAACCAGCGCGTCTTCAGCGACGCCGAGTATCTGACCGCCGGCGCACAACTGAGCGACCTGCATTGGTCACAAGCGCCCGCGGATGCCATTGTTCTTGGCTTAAAAGAACTGGCTGACGCGGATGATGCTATCAGCCATACACAGATCTATTTTTCGCATACGTTTAAAGGTCAAAGTGGCGCCGATGCCGTGCTGCAGCGATATGCCAGTGGCGGTGGCGAGCTGTTTGATCTGGAGTTTTTACAGGACGATCATGGCCGACGTATTGCCGCCTTCGGATACTGGGCCGGATTTGTGGGTGCCGCACTGGGCATGCTGGGTCTGGCTCACTATCAGCAGACTGACAAAGCCTTTCCGGCCGCTCACCGCTTTGACAGCCAACAGCAGTTAGTGGACACCGTGGTCACTGCCTTGGGCAAACAGTCACTGCGCGTGATGGTGATGGGTGCGCTGGGACGTTGTGGCACGGGCGCTACCGACCTGTTGCGCCAACTCGGACCGCAGATTGATATCAGTCGCTGGGACATTGCGGAGTTTAATGCCGTGGACAAACCCATACAGGCGATCATTGATCACGATGTTTTTGTGAATTGTGTCTACCTGCGCGAGCCCATCCGGCCGATGATTGACCCTGCGCTGCTGGAGAAAAATCAACGTCTTAAAATCATCAGCGATGTCAGTTGTGATCCCAATAACCCGAACAATCCAATCGCTGTTTACCATGCCACCACCAGCCTGGACGTACCATTCCGGCGCGCAACTGGCAGTGACCACCGGCCGGTGTATGTTCAGGCGATTGATCATCTGCCAACGCTGTTGCCACGTGAAGCTTCGCAGGAATTTGCGGCAGCGCTGTTGCCACATTTATTGGAATTTTTGACAAAGGCTGAGTTGCCACCGGTCTGGCGCAATGCCCGCTCACGTTTTGTTGAAGCCAAACAGCGGTATGGTCTGATCACCTGAGACATCAATACGGGTCAATCTGTCATGTACAAAAGAAAACTGTATTTTTTTGCCATCAGTTTTGCCGGTGCACTCATTGTTACCCTGATCGCAACCACCATCTCTGCCCATTTTACGCGCCAGAATCTGGAGCAGAGCACGGTTGCCCAGACTCTGCTGGGTGAGCATCTGGTGTTATCCAGCGTTTCTTATCGTTTGTTCAAACAATTAACTGATGAGTTGATATTCGGGCAGAACGCCAATCAGGCGGAAGTGCGAAATAAAGAAAACCAGATTGAAGCGTCGCTGCAGCGTATCCGCGAACTGGAACGGCAACAGCGCGCAGCGCTCGGTGCCGAAGTTACCCAAGGCAGCGTCGAGGATACTGATGCACTGGATGTGCTGATCGGCTCCATCATTGTTGAATTCCGGGCGATTGTTGCCAGCGAGGATTCATCACCTCTCAACACACAGAGCCGCGTGCAACGCCTGCTGGAAGTCACCATTGACAATCAGTTCCGCGAAGCCATCGATGCGGCGGTGAGACGTCAAAGCACGGTGGTTGCCAGCATCAACTCCCGCATAGACACCCTCAATACCGCCATCGTGTGGTTTACCATCGCATTTGGATTGTTGTCGATTCCACTGGTGGTGCTGGCCTGCACCTGGCTGCTGAATCAGCTTTATCAACCCCTGAACGACATCCGCCACGGCGCTGAGGCTATTGCCTCGGGCAACTACACCTACCGTTTGCCGCAGACGCTCGACAAGGAGTTTCAACAAATTGTGCTGGCGTTTAATTCCATGGCCAGCCAGTTGTCTGAACACGAATCCAAGGCCGAGCAGTCGCGGCGCCAGCTGGAGTTTGCAGTGGAACAGCGCACGCGCGAACTGACCGACGCCAACCAGCGTCTGACCAGCATTGACTCCAAACGCCGGGCATTCCTTGCCGACCTCAGCCACGAGCTGCGCACGCCGTTAACGGTCATTCGTGGTGAAGCGCAGGTGACTTTGCGCCACACAACCGCCGACACCGAAGCCTATCGGCAAACCCTGGATACCATTCTCGCGCAGGCTGTTGGCCTGAGCCGCCTGGTCGAAGATCTTTTGCTGCTGGCGCGCGCCGAAATCAGCCAGTTGACACTGGAAGTGGCTGAGTGTGACCTGACTCCCTGGCTGAAGCAGCAGGTCTCGCACTGGTCAAGGGTAACGCAGACGCATCATTTCCATCTGGTGCTGGCACACACAAACAGCACCTTGAAGGTGCGTGCTGATTTGCAGCGACTGGCGCAGGTCTTAGCCATTCTGATCGACAATGCCATCAAGTATTCACCTGAAGGCAGTGACATTACCCTGACAGCGTCTGTGCATGCGGGGCGGGTGGGAATTACAGTCAGCGATCAGGGTGATGGCATCGCACCCGCTGATCTTGGCCCGGTATTTGAACGCTTTGTGCGCATCAATCGCCGCGGCGATGGTGCAGGCCTCGGCCTGGCTATTGCCCGGACCATTGTTGAAGCCCACGCTGGCGAGATTGCGGTGGAGTCGGTACTCAACAAAGGTTCCAGCTTTACCTTGTGGCTGCCACTGGAGTCCGTGGCATGAGAATTCTGATCGCCGATGATGAGAAGGCATTGCTGAATTTTCTTGAACGCGGTCTGCGGGCCGAGGGCTACGACTGCGTCTGCACCAACCAGCTGCACGACGTCACCGTACTGGTACAGAAACATCAGCCGGACATTGTTATTCTGGATCGGTTGTTTGGCGATGATGACAGCCTTGGCATTCTGGCAGACCTGCGCCGCAAAGCGCCTCAGGTGATGATCCTGTTGTTGACTGCGCTTGATGAGGTCAGTGATCGCGTGGCAGGGCTGAAACAAGGCGCGGACGATTACCTGTGCAAGCCATTTGACTTTGAGGAGCTGCTGGCGCGTATCACGTCACTGGCGCGCAGGAAAGGCGGCAACGTGCTGCCAGAACAGTCAGCACTGGTGATTGAGCAGCTGCGCATAGACCGTGAAAATCGGTTGGCTGCAGTGGACGGCGAGGAGCTGTTGTTGACCAAGATCGAATTTGATCTGTTGCTGTACTTTGCAGAAAATCAGGGCAAGGTGTTGTCCCGCGAGCGCATTCTGAATCGGGTGTGGGGCACTCAGTCTGACCCGTTGACCAATATTGTGGATGTCTATATCAGTCGCCTGCGGCAGAAAATAGATAACCCGCAGGGTGAATCGCTTATTCAGACCCTGCGGGGTAACGGTTACCGGATGCGCTCGGGCGCTTAACTGCCGGTGTACTCCAGTGATGAGTGGTGCAGAACAATACGCAGATCACCCGCATCATCTTTCACAAAGCCCCAGGTCTTGTCCACCGTGGTAACGTCGCCTGCACTGTTGGTGAAGTGAACTTTGCCCATGGTTGTGGCGCTGTCACCGGCAATAAAAATGGCGGCGTTAACAATCTCACACTGCTTCCAGCCTCTCAGTGCAAAACCGGTGTCCTGCGGAAAGCTGGTGTCGCCGCCCACAAAATACGCCAGAGCACCCTGACGGGTGGCACGTACTGTTTGCGGATTAACGGTCAGGGTCGGTTTAAAGAGCACAGCACCCATCTGATATCCGTATGCTGCATCAATCACATTTTCAGCCAAGGTCTTGGCTGCTGCCTGACCGCTGGCCTCGTGCGTATTGCTGATGTTCACCAGTGCCGCGCACCAGCCTTGCTGGGCTGCCAGAACTTCCTGCTCAGAGATACCCTGATTAACAACGACCGCGTTGGCTGATGCCTGATGGGCAAACAGAGCCAGTGCTGCTACTCCTAAAATTTGTGTGGTTTTCATTCCTTGCTCCTTAAGTGAATGGTTGTTTTGCATTCAAACTGCGCAGTCAGTGTAGACAGCTTGGCTGAATACCAATTTAACCAAACATTAAAAGGACATGAATAACGCCTTGACGAAACCTTTGTGTTTGCAAGGGCGCGTCACGATACATGCGCGGATGATCACCAGCTATAACTATCGAGGCGCCTTAAGCAGTGGCGCTACTTTCAGCGCTTGGATATCGGGACTGCCCGTCACAAAACAACTGATTTTTAGCTGCCGATGCCACTGTGCAATAAGATCGGTCAACGCCGCGTCTCCCAGACGCGCGGCATGAAGAAAAGGCACGGCCGCCGACACCATGTGTGCCCCCATCCTCAGCGCCTTGGCGACATCGAGGCCTGAGCGTATGCCTCCGGACGCGATCACAAACAGCGTGTCCCTCAGTTGAGGATCCGCGTCAAATGCAACAAGCGCTTCAGCCAGCGTGATACCGAAGTTATGAAAAGGTGTGCCCAGTTTCATGGCCTCTGGTGAACCCAGCCGTTGTGTTTCGATGGCGGCCCAACTGGTGCCTCCGGCTCCGGCGACATCGATATAACTAACACCGATCTCCAGGAGCGCTCTCGCCGTTGTTGGCCCAATGCCATGTCCTACTTCTTTGATGATGACCGGCACATGACTTTCGCGAACCAGCTGGGCGATCGCAGGTTTGATACCCGTCCACCGGGTATCCCCGTCAGGCTGAAGCGCCTCCTGCAGCGGGTTCAAGTGCACAATCAATGCATCTGCATCAGCGATCTCAATACACTTCAGCGCACCTTTCAAGCCGCCAGGTTCGCGAAGTTGAGCACCACCCATATTGGCCAGAATTGGAATGCCCGGAGCAAATGAGCGTAACTCAAACGCGGCGCGCTGCGTGGGGTTCTCCAGCGCAATACGCATGGATCCCAGCGCTAAAGCGATGCCAGAGGCTTGTGCAGCGACAGCCAGTTGTTCGTTGAGTTTTTGTGACTCGGCAGTGCCACCGCTCATCGATGCAATCATCAACGGCAGCGTCAAGGTTTTTCCTAAAAATGTCACTGAGGTATCAATCTGATCAAGATCGAGCTCAGGTAATGCTACCGGTTCGAAGCGGATAGCCTCCAGGCCATTCGACATGGTCATCTGCACCTCTGGCGATCCCGCTATAGCGAGGTGCTCGCGCTTGCGATCGCTTATCTGGTGCGACGTCATGGTTTTATACGCCATTGTTGTTGCCGCCATGGCAGGTAAAAATCAATCAGAATCATATGGGGTACGGTCACCGCAAAAAGGCCTACAAAAAAAATGGTGATCACTGCCGGCTCAATCTCGACCTGCCGGAAAAACAGCAGGTAGAGTGCAGCAGCGATACTCAGTGTGAGAATGGTGAATATAACCATGTCCCTTTTGGCTTGTTCTTCATCGGTCGAGTCGCTCAACACTTTTGACATATGCCTTCTCGCATGCCATGCGCAGAAGTAGAGACAAATAGCCCACAGAGCAGGCAACAAGATGACAATCAACAGACCAGACAGCCACTCGACACAAACACGGCGGTGTCCGTGCCAAAGCTCAACAGACAAGTGCGCGATGCTGATCACCATCCAAAGCACCATCGCCATGCTCAGAACGCTGTGGACAACCGCAGTATTTGTCTGCAGATACGCAAAGAGTATTTCAGTGGTTTGCCACTCAATGATTGGCAAGGCAACAACCCAAAGACCACCCCGCGACACTATAGCTAACAGCGGCCTCATGTAAGTTTGCTGTGACACATCAGAGCGCCCAAAATGCACAATACTGATCGCCAGAAAGCTGAGCATGGATGCGGTTGGGTAAAGAAGCCAGCTGCCGATACTCACGCCGGCCAACAACACATAGCCTGCAAATAACGCAAGTGAATCGGTTGTGCTTCTGCTGACCGACTTGATGACATAAGCATCCAGTGCACCATGAGGAACCCCCAGCAGCGTCATCAGCACCAACGGGATTATCAGGGTGATCAGTTCCATGATCGTGCCCATGCAAGCCGGAAGGCTGCGCTCATAAAGGCCAGCTTTGGAGCCACCATGATTGCCCGTAACCCAGGCATCCAGCCGCCGGTATCACTTAAAAAATGCGCAAAATCATCACCACTCAAGCGCTGAGCCATGGCCATAAACAGCGTTTCAAGTTGGTCCGGGCGATCCTTCGTCACTTTTAAAAAAACCTTGTCCATCCAGTCAGTTCTGCGGGAAAAAGGGGATCTTGTCTCTGGCTGCTGACCCGCCGAAATCTGCGAAGCCATGAAGGCTGCTTGCCGCTCAATTCCTTGAAACGCATATCCGGTTGACGACCGCGCGGCACCACCGGCCAAGCCGCACCGGGGGATGCCAGGTTCTAGCGGAATGACTGGCCCCATTGGCAATACACCTGACTCACTTTTATCGGGCTCAATTGTTAACAAAAAATCAAAGTGTTGCCGGAGCCAGACGCTGACGCAGTGGTGATAGTCAGACTCGGCCTGCAGCCGCGTGCTGAACGTTGTCGCCTCAACCAGTAACTGACTGGATGTCAGCGGCAAGGCATAAATGAATGTAACGCCGTCTGTGGCAATTGGAGTCACATCAAAGTCCATTAACATTGGCGCGGTCAGACCATGCGGTCGCGGCAAGTCAACCACGCTGCCCCAGAATTGTTGCTTCACGGTAGCCTGTGGTATGAGTGGCGCCCGCGTGTCAATGACTGTTGTGGCGTTGAAAGCCTGATCGCTCGTGTACACAACATGGTTAGCAGGATTGATATCCATTCGGGTTACCACTGCAGGTGCCAGGTGGCATCCACAATCAAGCAATTTTTTGCGTAGATGTTGCTTGTAAAGCTTGGCGTCGAGTGACACATAACGCTGGTGGTGCGCATGGTGACTTGAATGACCGGCGCGTCGGTGATTAAAACTCCAGCTCTGCCATTGATGAGTCAAAAAAGATTCGTAACTCACGGCAGCATTGTTATCAATCCAAAAGCTCAGGCGTTGATTACGATGATCTTCAGGACCGATAAGCGACACGGTCATCGCAGGATCACTTTTGATAATTTTGTTTGCCAGCGTTAACCCCGCCACACCGGCGCCGATGATGGCAACATCTGTGCGTTTAGATGTCGGCATAGGGCATCCCGTCAAGATGAACATGGAGCCTGCGGTCGTGTGCTTTGTCTGGCGTCGGTCTGGCCTTAAACGGCAGCAAGCAGAGGACCGGTAGCGCCGACAGTGTCATCAGCAATTTCTGTTGGGTTGTGATAACCGTTCGTCCTCGCCACCACTGACAACCGTGTTGTCGGAGCTGGCGGCCGATAGCACGGTACAAGATGGCAGCAAGATAGATCGCGATCCTGCTGCCGCGTGGCAAGTAAGTCAGACCAGCAATCCCTGACTCATAAAATCGCTCGGCGCGCTCCAGTTGCAAATCTATCAC
>CANHAR010000074.1 GCA_947458495.1 Gammaproteobacteria bacterium
GCCACCCCGAATATGGCTACACCCCCGGTGTTGAAACCACGACCGGGCCACTGGGCCAAGGCCTGGCAAACGGTGTTGGAATGGCGATTGCGGAAAAAACGCTGGCGGCTCAGTTTAATAAGCCGGATCACGCGGTAGTTGATCACTATACGTATGTGTTCGCTGGAGATGGCTGCCTGATGGAAGGTATTTCCCATGAGGTTTGTTCGCTGGCCGGCACCCTCGCGCTTGGCAAGCTCATTGTGTTTTATGACGATAACGGCATCTCTATCGATGGTGATGTTGAAGGCTGGTTTACTGACGACACCACCAAACGCTTTGAGGCCTATGGCTGGCAGGTAGTATGCGCAGATGGCCATAACCCCCAGCAAATCATAGCCGCGGTAGAAGCAGCACGCAGTGATAAGTTACGCCCTACCCTGATCCGCTGCAAAACCGTGATTGGTTTTGGATCGCCTGCCAAGGCTGGTACATCGGATGTCCACGGCTCCCCACTGGGAGTCGCCGAGGTGGCAGCAACACGCGAGGCTTTGGGCTGGTCTCATGAGCCGTTTGATATTCCCGCACCCATCAAAATGGACTGGGATGCACGCGAGCGCGGATTTCTGGCGGAGTCGCGTTGGAAGGAAGCGCTAGTGCGTTACGAAGAAGCCTATCCTGACCTGGCGATGGAGTTTGTGCGCCGAATGAAGCGCCAGTTACCGGGACATTTTGAGCAGCGCGCTGCCGACTTCATCGCGGCCACTCAGCTTAAAGCTGAAAACATTGCATCACGCAAAGCATCACAAAACACCATTGCCGCCTTTGGTGAAATGCTGCCGGAGCTCATTGGCGGATCCGCCGACCTCGCCGGCTCCAACCTGACCATGTGGAAAGGCAGTCTCCCTTTGAGTGAGCGCGCTGACGGCAACTACATCTATTACGGTGTGCGGGAATTTGGCATGAGTGCCATCATGAACGGCATCGCTTTGCATGGGGGCTTTATACCCTATGGCGGCACCTTCCTGATATTTATGGAATATGCGCGTAATGCTGTGCGCATGTCTGCGCTGATGAAACAACAGGTGATCAACGTGTACACCCATGACTCTATTGGTCAGGGTGAGGATGGCCCAACACATCAGCCTATCGAACAGCTGTCTAGCCTGCGCACCACACCCAATATGTCTGTCTGGCGTCCAGCCGATGCCGTTGAGACCGCTGTTGCCTGGAAACACGCTCTGCAGCGTCATGATGGCCCTAGCTCTCTGGTATTTTCGCGTCAAAATCTGGTGCATCAGGCGCGCACGGATGGTCAGATCGCAGCCATCAATCGCGGCGCCTATGTTCTGGAAGACTGTGTTGGTCAGCCAGACATTATTGTGATCGCGACCGGGTCTGAAGTGGGCATTGCACGTGATGCTGTCAAAAAAATGTTAGAGCAGGGCACAAAAGCCCGCTTGGTTTCCATGCCCAGTACGGATGTGTTTGAGGCTCAGGATGCGGCCTACCGCGAGCAGGTTCTGCCATCTGCAGTGCGCAAGCGTCTGGCGGTGGAAGCTGCCGCCGCCGATTACTGGTACAAATACGTTGGACTGGATGGCGCCATTATTGGCATGACCCGCTTTGGCGAGTCGGCAACGGGCGGCGTGTTGATGAAGGAATTCGGGTTTACAGCGGACAACATTCTTGCCAAGGCTGCGACGCTACTGGCTTAAGCCATTCACGACTGATCGGGGTAGGTGATGTCAAAGCCATTCAGGCTGGCAATCAACGGATATGGTCGAATAGGGCGCTGCGTTCTGCGTGCATTGCATGAGCGTAACGATCTGCCGGATTTGCAGATTGTTGCCATCAACGATCTCACGGATGCGCGCACCTTGGCGCACCTGACGAAGTATGACAGCACCCACGGCCGGTTTGCCGGCGAAGTGTTGCTGGAGTCGGCAGATCGTTTGCGGGTTAATGGACAGGCGGTGCAGGTCTTGTCCCATTCGGGTATCGCCGGCCTGCCATGGGCGCAGCTCGAGGTAGATCTGGTCCTGGAATGCAGTGGCTGTTTCAGCGATCGGGCAACGGCCGAGCAACACCTGGCTGCCGGCGCGCGACGTTTGTTGTTTTCGCAACCGGCACAAAGCGACGTTGATGCAACCATTATTTACGGGATCAATGACAAGACACTGGATCGCTCTCACCGCATTATTTCCAGCGCATCCTGCACCACCAACTGTGTGGTGCCGGTCATCAAGGCACTGGATGATCAATTTGGAGTTGAGTACGGTGTCATCACCACCATCCACTCAGCCATGAATGACCAGCCGGTGATTGATGCCTACCATAATCAGGACCTGCGAAAGACTCGCAGTGCGGTGCAATCAATTATTCCTGTTGATACCGAGATTGCCAAAGGTATAGGACGTATTCTGCCGCATCTGGACGGGCGTTTTTCTGCACAGGCCATGCGGGTACCAACCGTGAATGTCTCGGCGATAGATCTGACGGTCACTGTGCGCAACGATGCTTGCGTGGTATCAGTCAATGAGGCAATCAGACAGGCTGCCCGATTGTCCGTGGCGGATGTGCTGTCCTGCACAGATGAGCCGCTGGCCTCATGCGATTTTAATCACGACCCGCGCTCTGCCATTGTTGATCTGAGCCAGACAAGGGTCAGCGGGCAACATCTGATCAAGGTCCTTGCCTGGTTTGACAATGAATGGGCATACGCCAACCGTATGTTGGATGTAGCCAATGCGATCTATCAACTCGATACGGATTGAAACATGAACACACCTTCGAAAAAAATTGAACGCATGCAGGATATGGATCTGAAAGGAAAACGCGTATTGATACGTGAGGATCTGAACGTTGCCGTAAAACAAGGCGTGATTGTTAATGACACCCGTATTGTTGCGGCATTGCCCGCGCTGAAAATGGCCATTGATGCCGGTGCAAAGCTGATGGTGATGTCGCATTTAGGCCGGCCTGAGGAAGGCAAGCCGATTTCAGCCCAACTGGATTCCTCGCTGGCGCCGGTTGCTGCGCATCTGCAGGCATTGTTGGGTTTTCCTGTGCGTCTGGTGCAGGATTACCTGGAGAATCCGCAGTCGGCAGAGCCCGCAGACGGGGAAATGGTATTGCTGGAAAATGTACGTATCAACGTCGGCGAAAATGCCAATAGCGATGACTTGTCGCGGGCGTATGCCGCCTTGTGCGATGTTTTTGTGATGGATGCCTTTGGCACTGCGCACCGGGCGCAGGCCAGCACGCATGGCGTTGCCAAGTTTGCGCCCAAAGCAGTGGCTGGCCCCTTGTTAGCCGCCGAGCTGGATGCGCTGGACAAGGCGTTAAAGAATCCTGAGCGTCCCATGCTCGCAATTGTTGGCGGCGCTAAAGTCTCCAGCAAGCTGCAGGTGCTGGAAAGTCTGGCGCAAAAAACCGACCAGCTGATCGTAGGTGGCGGGATTGCCAATACTTTCCTGCTGGCCGCCGGTTATCCGGTAGGCAAGTCGCTTGTTGAAGAGGATCTGGTTGATACGGCCAAAGCCTTGATGGCAAAAACGTCTATCCCTCTGCCGATTGATGTTGTTGTTGCCAAAGCATTTTCTGCTGACGCGCATGCTGTCATAAAAGATATCGCCGATGTTGAAGGCGACGACATGATTCTGGATATTGGCCCCAAAACCATTGATAACCTTAAGGGCATTATCGCCGGCATGAAGACAATTATCTGGAACGGCCCGGTGGGAGTGTTCGAGTTTGACGCGTTTGCCAATGGTACCAAAGCGATTGCAGAAGCTGTTGCGACAAACCAGGGTTTTTCGATCGCCGGTGGTGGTGAAACCATTCAGGCTATCGACAAGTTTGGCATCACCAGCCAGATTTCTTATATCTCTACTGGCGGTGGCGCCTTCCTTGAATTTGTTCAGGGAGAAGTCTTGCCGGCAGTTGCTATTCTGGAACACTAAACTAAATCTGTATTCGTTAAGAAAGAGGAGTTTTTATGGCCCTTATCAGTCTTCGGCAATTGCTCGATCACGCTGCAGAGCATAGATACGGCGTGCCGGCATTCAACGTTAACAACCTGGAGCAAGTTCGAGCCATCATGGAGGCCGCTGACGAAGCTCATAGCCCGGTGATCCTGCAGGCCTCTGCAGGTGCCCGCAAATACGCAGGTTCCAATTTTTTGCGCCATCTGATCCTGGCTGCAATCGAAGAATTTCCGCATATCCCGATTGTGATGCATCAGGATCACGGCGTGTCACCAGCGGTCTGTCAGCGCTCTATTCAGCTTGGATTCTCATCAGTGATGATGGATGGATCTTTGGGAATTGATGGCAAAACCCCTATGGATTACGACTATAACGTCAACGTAACGCGCGCAGTCGTCGCCATGGCACACGCTTGTGGCGTATCGGTAGAGGGTGAAATCGGTTGCTTGGGTTCGTTGGAAACCGGCATGGCCGGCGAAGAAGATGGCATTGGCGCAGAAGGCCAACTCAGTCATGACCAGATGCTAACCGATCCTGAAGAGGCTGCTTCCTTCGTTAAAGACACTGGTGTAGACGCATTGGCGATTGCAGTGGGAACCAGTCATGGCGCCTACAAATTCAGCCGCCCGCCCACCGGCGATATTCTGGCTATCGAGCGCATCAAGCAGATACACGCACGCATACCTTCAACACATCTGGTCATGCACGGGTCATCATCAGTTCCGCAAGACTGGCTGGCGATCATTAACGAGTTCGGAGGCGAAATTCCTGAAACTTACGGTGTGCCGGTGTCAGAGATTCAGGAAGGCATCAAGCACGGAGTGCGCAAAATTAACATCGATACTGACCTGCGTCTGGCCTCAACAGGCGCTGTGCGTAAATTTCTGGCAGAGAACAAATCTGAATTTGATCCGCGCAAATTTCTTGCTCCAACCATCAAGGCCATGAAAGGAATTGTCAAAGATCGCCTTGAAGCGTTTGGGGCGGCGGGACAGATTGACCGCATTGGCAAGGTTTATAGCCTGGAAGCAATGGCGGCAAAGTACGGTATCAAATAAGCAAGGGGACGGAGGACGCAGTGCTCCGTCCCCATGTTTTCAATCCCCATGTTTTCATCCGATGCAGAGTGACAAGGAGGTTGGTGCGGGTAAGCAGTTGAGGAACAATCAGACGGCAACGGCGTCGTTCCGAAACTCTTTACCCGAAATAACCTCCGGTCGTAGATAAACGGGGTCGAACACTACCAAAGTACCCGACACCGGATCGTACCAGTAACGTCATACAACTTATCCAGCGCAATGTCACTGTCCTTCTCCGCAATATCCATCACTACGTAACCGATCTTGTCGTTGGTTTGCAGATACTGTGAACTAATATTTATACCACTGGCCGAGAAAATCTGATTGATCTGAGACATGACACCTGGCACGTTTTTGTGCACGTGCAGCAGGCGGTGCATACCAGGATGTGATGGAAGTGCCACTTCAGGAAAGTTGACAGACGTTTGTGTAGACCCGTTGTCGCTATAGCGAATCAATTTTTCTGCAACCTCAAAACCAATATTCTCCTGCGCTTCCATCGTGCTGCCACCAATGTGTGGAGTCAGAATGCAGTTTTCAAATTTGCGAAGAGGCGATACAAATTCGTCATCGTTTGCATGTGGCTCAACCGGAAAAACATCTACCGCAGCACCGGACAGATGTTTGGACTCTAACGCAGCCGCAAGAGCATCGATATCAACAACCGTACCACGAGAAGCATTGATAAGAATGCTGCCCTTTTTCATCCAGCTGATCTGTTCTGCGCCTATCATATTTTCAGTCTGCGACGTTTCCGGGACATGCAGGCTGACAACATCACAGATCTGCATCAACTCTTTAAGACTGCTGACTTGAGCGGCGTTGCCCAAGGGTAGCTTGGTGACTATGTCATACAGATAGACTTTCATGCCCATGGATTCAGCCAGAACGCTGAGTTGCGATCCAATATTGCCGTATCCGATCAGGCCAAGTTTTTTGCCGCGGGTCTCAAAAGAGCCAGTTGCCACTTTTTGCCATATGCCTCTGTGAGTCAGTGCATTTTTCTCGGGGATTCCGCGCAATAACAAAATGGTCTGACCAATTACCAATTCGGCGACACTACGTGTATTGGAGTAAGGAGCATTAAAAACCGGCACCGCTTTAGCAAGCGCGGCAGACAGATCAACCTGATTGGTGCCTATACAAAAGCAACCAACCGCTTGCAGGCGAGTCGCGGCGTCAAAAACTCGGGCGGTCAGTTGTGTACGAGAACGGATGCCAATGAAATGGACATCTTTAATTTTTTCAACCAGTTCATCTTCAGAGAGCGAGGTTTTTAGGTACTCGATATTGGTATAGCCGGCATCATTCAGCGTTTTCACAGCGCTTTGGTGTACGCCTTCAAGCAGCAGGAAGCGGATTTTACTTTTATCCAGAGATGTAGGTTTCATAAGCTCATTGGTACTCGCTACAGGTTTATCAGGGATCTCTCCCGTTCAAGGCGGGCTATGCTACCATAAGCCCGATGAGTAACATAAAAGGTAATCGTCCGAATGAAGTTAACGCAGCAGGCTTTGGAAGCCACCCTGGCCGGGGTGGTTGGTGCGGAGCGGGTAAAAACAGATGCCGATTCTCTGCATATTTTTGGTAAAGACTGGACCAAAGTATATGAGCCAAAACCGACGGCTATTGTGTTTCCGGGGAATGCGGCGGAAGTGCAGGCGATTGTAAAGCTTGCGAACGAGCATGGGCTTGAGTTGGTGCCGTCAGGAGGGCGTACGGGTTTAAGTGGAGGTGCGGTCGCGAGTAACGGAGAGGTTGTTGTGGCCTTTGACCGTATGAATCGAATACTCGACTTTAATCCGATAGATCGTCAGGTTGTTTGTGAGCCAGGGGTGGTGACTGAGCAGTTGCAGTTATTTGCAGAAGACAGGGGTCTGTTTTACCCGGTTGACTTTGCATCGTCAGGATCCAGTCAGATTGGTGGAAATGTGGCAACTAATGCCGGCGGGATCAAAGTGATCCGCTATGGGCTGACGCGTGACTGGGTAATGGGCATGAAGGTGGTAACAGGGTCAGGTGAACTGTTAGAGCTTAATCATGGCCTGATTAAGAATGCTACAGGCTACGATCTGCGTCACCTGTTTGTGGGGTCAGAGGGAACACTCGGGTTTATTGTTGAACTCACCATGGGGCTGGCAACGGCACCAGTGGATCCGACTGTATTAGTGCTGGCAGTGGATGACATGGATTCTGCGATGCAAGTGCTCCAGTGTTTTCAGTCTGCATTGAGTATCTGTGCATTTGAGTTTTTCTCCGAGAAAGCGCTTGTCCATGTGATGGCTGAAAAAGGTCTGCAACGACCATTCCAGACCATTGGCAATTTTTACGCATTGATTGAATTCGAGAACACCAGCGAATCTGTAATGGATGCAGCCATGTCCGCGTTTGAGACCTGTGTAGAGCAAGGGTGGGCTCTGGACGGTACCATGAGTCAGAACTCGACCCAGGCCAAAACCCTGTGGCGCCTGCGCGAGGATATTTCGGAAACAATCTCCCGGTTTACGCCATACAAAAACGATATTTCTGTTCAGGTTTCCAAGGTGCCGGCATTCCTTAAAGAAGTTGATGCCATAGTGAATGAAAGATACCCGGATTTTGAAATAATTTGGTTCGGTCATATTGGTGATGGCAATCTCCACCTGAATATCCTCAAGCCGGATTCCCTCCCCAAAGAAGTGTTTTTCAGTCAGTGTGGAGAAGTCAGTTATGGTATTTTCGATGCGGTTAAGCGCCATCAGGGCAGCATTTCTGCGGAGCATGGAGTCGGGCTGCTGAAAAAACCCTACCTGAAGTACAGTCGTACTGACGTTGAAATTGATTTTATGAGATCAATCAAAAAGGTATTTGACCCGAATAACATTATGAATCCCGGAAAGATTTTTGATTAATTTCAAAAATCGCCACCAGAGTTGTGGTGCGCGTCACAAAATTTACTTTCTATTTGGTTAAAAACCGGAAAATTCCCGATTTTTAGACAAAAACTGTATTCCCACCAACAAAATATAGCGGTACACTCGTGCGAGGAGTCGGTGTTGATTCCGGCGGTTGGCGCGTTTGTCAACTGAGAAAATAAATATTGGGAGCAGCCGGACATTGTTTTCGGTTTGTCCCTTGGAAATTAGCAAGAGAGCAATATGGCACAGCATGTAGAAGGTACCGTTAAGTGGTTCAATGACGAGAAAGGTTTTGGTTTCATTGAACAGGAAGGTGGAAAGGACGTATTTGTCCATTTTAGTGCCATTAACGGTACTGGAAGAAAGACGCTGCACGAAGGTCAGAAAGTCACGATGGAAGTGACTCAAGGCCAGAAAGGCCCTCAGGCGGAGAACGTCACTCCTCTGTAATACAAAAACGCAGGGCTTAAAAACCCTGCGTTTTTTTATTCCGGCTGAGTTATTCCGGTTGAGTGCTGGCGAGTCTAAACCCGTGAAAACTTTGATTTAACGTGTCAGAGTTTTCAGGTCATTTTTTGTCCCGAGTATCAGCTTATCTGCAGGCCTCAGGGCAAAGAGTCCATTAGTGACGACTCCCGTAATCTGATTAAGTTGCGTCTCCAATTCTCGCGGATCCACAATAATCATGTTGTGGACATCCAGAATTATATTTCCGTTATCGGTGATAAAGCCTTCACGGTAAACCGGGTCACCCCCCAATTTTACAATTTGTCTGGCCACATGACTGCGTGCCATCGGCACAACCTCAACCGGTAACGGAAATCTACCCAGCACATCCACCAATTTGCTGCCATCGGCTATACACACAAATTCTTTTGCAACCGCAGCAATTATTTTTTCGCGGGTTAGTGCACCGCCACCACCTTTGATCAGATGCAAGTACGAATTTGCCTCATCGGCGCCATCGACATAAATGCTCACCTCAGGTGCAGAGTTCAGATCAATCACTGTAATTTGTAATGCTTTCAGGCGACGAGCGGTTTCTTCAGAACTGGCAACAGTGGCACTGATGTCATGTTTAAACGCAGCAAGACATTCAATAAAGTAATTGGCGGTCGAACCCGTGCCAACCCCAATAACCGAGCGGTCATCAAGGCGACTCCGGACATAGTTTGCAGCGGCTTGAGCCACGGCTTTCTTAAGTTCATTTTGATCCATGCTGCTATCCTGTTAAGTGCTGCGCTAAACTGTTGATCTGAAACCTGACGCCGGCAAAGTATAACCCACCAAGACGGGCGCCAGACAAAACACCGACTGTTTTTGGACGCCGTTATGAACGCAGTTATGGAAGAGTACATCAGGGAGATCCTCTCTGCGCGGGTCTATGACGTTGCCATCGAAAGCCCTGTGCATCTGGCACAAGGGTTATCGCGGCGCCTGGGCAACCGTGTGCTTTTGAAGCGCGAAGATATGCAACCAATCTACAGCTTCAAACTTCGGGGCGCTTACAACAAGATGTCCAGGCTCTCTGCAGAGGCTGCTCAGAGGGGCGTAATCGCCGCCAGCGCCGGAAATCATGCACAGGGCGTCGCGCTTGCAGGCACTAAACTGGGCATTAACACGATTATTGTTATGCCGGTTACAACGCCTGCGATCAAGATCGATGGTGTTCGTGCCCGGGGTGGCAAGGTGATTTTACATGGCGATACCTACAACGATGCCGCAGAGTTTGCGATGAAACAAGTCGAACAACATGGCTATACCTTCGTGCACGCCTTTGATGATCGCGATGTGATTGCTGGCCAAGGCACGGTAGCCATGGAAATTCTTCGTCAGCACAGCGGGAAACTGGACGCAATTTTTGTTCCGGTTGGTGGCGGCGGCCTGATGGCTGGCATGGCGGCTTATATCAAATATCTGCGGCCAGAGATCCGCATGATTGCAGTTGAGGCGGAAGACTCTGCTTGCCTGAAAGTAGCGCTGGACAGTGGCGAGCGTGTCAAATTGGCTCAAGTCGGTCTGTTTGCTGACGGTGTTGCAGTTAATCAGGTGGGCAAGGAGACTTTTGCCATCTTGCAACACTGTGTGGACGAGGTCATCACTGTTAGCACGGACGAAATCTGTGCGGCAATCAAGGATGTTTTTGACGATACACGTGCGGTGACTGAGCCCGCAGGCGCACTGGCAATAGCAGGTCTCAAAAAGGCTGTGCGCGAGCAAGGCTTACAGGATCAGGTGCTGATGGCGGTGATCACCGGCGCCAATGTCAATTTCGACCGGTTGCGGCACATCTCCGAGCGTGCGGAATTGGGCGAAAGTCGTGAGGCAGTGCTGGCAGTCACCCTGGATGAAAAGCCGGGCAGCTTCAGACGATTTTCCAAAATCCTCGGCCGGCGCAGTGTGACTGAGTTCAATTACCGTTTTGGCGATACCGCAGCTGCCAAGATATTTGTCGGTGTGGAGATAGCCAATGGGCTGACCGGACGGCGCGACCTCATCCACGAACTGACGGAGCAGGGTTTGTGCGTTGCAGATATGACTGAGAATGAGGCGGCTAAACTTCATATCAGACATATGGTGGGAGGACGTAGTCAGCAGGTTGTTAATGAGCGGGTCTTTCGTTTTGAATTTCCGGAAAGACCCGGCGCGCTGATGACATTTCTCGATTTACTGGGGGAGCGCTGGAACATTTCCATGTTTCACTACCGAAACCATGGTGCAGCGTACGGGCGCGTCATGGTTGGCATTCAGGTGCCAGCGCAGGACAGCCCACAGTTTGATGAGTTCCTGCGCCTGACAAAGTACCCGTTTCAGGAAGAAACCGGCAATATTGCCTACCAGACTTTTCTCGCGCCCTGACCCGATAGAGCCGATTAACCAATATACGAACAACAGTAGTCGGTCACACTCAGTACCTTGATATCAAAGGCTGAGTTGGCCGCAACATCAAAGCTGTCACCACCAACCACTTTTCGCCACAGGTCTTCGCCTGGCAGCAGAATCTCGACGTGGCCAGACATGATTTCCATCACTTCTTTTTTGGCCGTTCCGAAACGGTATTCACCTGGCATCATGATTCCCAAGGTCTTTACATCGCCGTTGGCGAATTCAACGGTGCGGCTGGTGACTTTGCCATCGAAATAAACATTGGCAGCCTTGACCACAGAAACATTTTCAAACTTACTCATTGTCGAACCTCTTCATTTGACAGCTAATCATGACTTGGAGGGGAATCCCTGCGGACGCGGATTCTAGCGATTTAACCTGTTATCGGCCAGCTCCCAGTTTCTGCCCCATATTGACGGCAGAGCCGGCAGCGAGATCCGGGTTCAATTCCAGCATCCCGGCACCAAACACAGCGACCACCGTTGAGCCAAGCTTAAAGCGTCCCATCTCGTCGCCCTTTTTCAGCACAACCGGACTCTTGTTGTCGGCATAATCAATCTCAAACAACAAGCCATTGTTCGGGCACACATGGCCGCTCCAGACTGTTTCGATGCCAGCAACAATCATCGCGCCGACCAGAACCAGCGCCATCGGGCCGTTGTCGGTA
>CANHAR010000075.1 GCA_947458495.1 Gammaproteobacteria bacterium
CCAGAGTGCCGCCCAGATCAAGCAGGCCATTGAGGCTGCCACGCACATCACTGATTTGTGGCACCAAACCCTCCAGCCAGCCCAGATCATCAAACTGTAACTGCACTTGTCCTGACAGATTTTGGTCGACATCCATATCCGCAGTGGCGGTGACGGATCCGCGCATGGGAGTTAACAGACTGTCCGCATCTTGCTGGAAAAAAGCCAACTGGCTGCGGGTCTGCCAGTTGCCGTTCTGCTGAGTTGCCTCAAATTGCAGCGCGGGCCACACAAAATGATTGACCGATGTTATCGCTGGTGTCGCCAGGTCATCAGTCTCGTCAGTCTGTGAGTCAACGTCGGCTCTGATGTACAGGTCGCCATGGCTGGTGGCGCTGAGATTGATGGACATCTCGCGCCAGAGGTTTATTGGCCCTTCAGCACTGATCTGCACAGACGCTGTTCCATCAACCGCCACACCGGCCGGCAGACTGATTGGCAATCGCAGCGGCGTCAGTGTCGGATCAGCCGTCAAAAACACAATGCCGGACTCCTGAGACAAGGTTTGTTCCGATTGTGGCAAGTTAAAGGCGGACAACGGGAAGTCAGTCAACGAGCCCGAGGCGGTCAGTTGATCCGCGGCGGAAACGCTGGCCTGTGCGCACAGGCGTGTGGTGTTCATCAGCCAGCAGAGGTTGCCAATCGACATCTCGCCGGCCAGCACTTGCGCGTTAGCGGGAGCGGTTTGTTGCCAGTTGCCCAGAGGCGAGTCAATTTCGCTGCTGAGTAAACGTCCTTGCCAGCCGCCATCCAGCAGTGAGCCATCGGCATTGATGCGCGCTTGCGCCAGCGAGCTGTCCACTAGCAGCAACATATTGTGGGCATCAGGTTGACCACGCAGGCGCAACATGAACTGTTTCATGGTTTCAGTCTGCTCGCCCAGTACAAAACGCAGGTTACTGCCGCGGATTTCCAGTTCATTCATACCGGCGCGGTTCTGGCCGGTTAGTGTCACTTGCGGCGCCACCATCTGCCCGAGCTGAATCGCGCTGGCTGTTATATCAATGTCAATCACCGGGTTCTGCACTGTGCCGCTGACTTGAGCTTCACCGCTAATCTGCCCCTGCAGGTCTGGATAAAATGCCCCGGGTTCGGGCGCGTTTATCAGTAGCGAGGCTTGCAAATCTCCATTCAAATTGTCCAGTAATGCACTGATTTTAATTTGGTTGTTGCCATTCTGCAGATTAAAGTCGTTTATCTGCCAGCGTTGCCCGTCAGCGCTGAATCCGCCGTTGCCGCTGAGCTCATAACCGTTAAGCAGCGCCGTGGTCTGAGGTGTCGCAAAGGCAATCTGCCAGAGTGCTCCGGGTTCTGGTGCCTGTTGCAGACGCAGTTCTCCGCGGCTGCTGAGCTGGCGGATGCTCATGTTGTCCGGCAGATTTTCCAGATATCGATCAGGTGCGCTGTCATCAAGCTGATAACTCAGCGTGGCTGTCAGCCCCTGAGCGCCGATACCCTGCGCCCATTGCACCTCTCCGCTGACTGCCA
The DNA here is from genome assembly GCA_947458495.1 of Gammaproteobacteria bacterium. Classification (GTDB taxonomy): domain Bacteria; phylum Pseudomonadota; class Gammaproteobacteria; order Pseudomonadales; family Pseudohongiellaceae; genus Pseudohongiella. The sequence continues at coordinate 1,528 of CANHAR010000075.1, forward strand.
GCGCACCGCTGTCAGTGCTCAGCAACAGCTCATCAATCACCACGCTGTTGCCGTTAAAACGTGCCCGTGCATCAAGCTGTGTCGACACGGTTATGCCTGCTGACGGTGAGGCACTGATGTCGGCATTGGCGGCTAGTCCAAGGTTACCAAGGGCACCCTGTGTCGCCAGTGTCAGCGAGTTGATGACGATCTGCTCAAAACCGGGGACCGCTGTTGTGGCCAATGTATGCTGCAGGTCGACAGCCGTTGCAAGCCTGTCCGCACGCGCATTCAGCATCTGTGCAAGATTCAGCGTGACGGTTCCGGTGCTGTGAATGTTGGCGGTACCACTGAGTTGATGGTTGATGCTCAACTGGTCTAGATTGCCGGTCACAGCCAGCTGACCCGAGGGGGCAACGGTGCCTTCCAGCAGCGGGCGTGCAGTTTGCCAGTGAATGTCGGCAGTGATGGGATACGGGTTTTCCAATTTCAGCTCAATGCCGGCATCCAGCGACAGCTCTCCGGTGTCTACCAGTAATTCATTGATCAGCAGGGTCTGCCCCTGCAGACTGCCGTCCACGCCCAGGGACAACAGCGAGAACTCTTGTCCGCCAATGCGCAGCACGGCGCCGTCAATCCTTGCATGGTTCAGGCGTATATCAACGGGCAGCGGTAAGATGGCTTTGAGTATATTGTCCAGAATCAGCTGGGCAGCTGTCTGCGCCGGCGTGGCTGGTACGTTCTGGTCAATTTGCAGACCGGCGATGCGCAGCGACTCGAGAATGAACTCACCTTGCAACAGGGTCATCGGGTTCCATCGGCTGTATATCTGCGCAATGCTTACAGTGTTATCGCCTTGCTGCCAACGAACGCCGTTCAGGCTGATACCGCGCAGGAACGTGCCCTCGGCACCTTGATACTCAAAGCGCTGGCTGCCGTTATTGAGCACTGTGCTCAGTTGTGTCAGCAGCCAGTGACTGCCCTGATGAGTGGCGAGCACTGCGCTCAGAGCCCCCAGTGCAACTAACAGCGTCAGAAACACCCATGCGAGGGTGCGCCATAGAATCCGCAGCAGACGCCCCGTCAGGGTATGTTGATACCTGACGGGCAGCTGTTGAGGCTGGTTGTGGTGGCCAGTGTCTGTCACAAGTCCGGCCCCATGGTGATATGAAAACGGACATTGTCGCTGTCAAGGCCTTTGGCGATGTCAAAGCGGATCGGTCCGATCGGGGATAACCAGCGCACCCCCAGACCGGCACTTTCGCGTAATGCCATGTTGCCAAAATCCCGGAACGAGTTGCCGGTGTCGATAAATGCGGCCACCGACCAGGCGCCTGTAATCCGGTAGTCGTACTCGATGCTGCCAACAAACAGGTGTTTACCGCCGACAACGTCACCCAAGTCATTGGTGTCACCCAGTTCGCGGTACTGAAAACCTCTGACACTCTGATCTCCGCCGGTAAAAAATCGCACGGACAAAGGCAGTTCCAGCAGTTCATCCGCAACAGTGGTGGCTATTTCAGCGCGCAGCAACAGGCGGCCCGGCCCGGCGCTGCGGATCAGCTTGCCGCTCGCATAGAGCTGGGCAAAGCTGATGTCTGACAACAAGCTCTCGTGTGAACCGCTGGCTTGAGCAAATAAACGCCAGCCCTTGGTCGGGTAGATCGGGTCGTCAGCGCGTGTCTGTGCCAGGTTGATACCGGAGATGGTTGAGTTTGTCCTGTTTTGGATGTCTCTGCTTTCTGCAATCACGTTGGTGAGTTCGGCTTTTTCACTCTGGTAATTCACAAAAATATTCTGCACCCAGTTGTCCCAAGCCAATGAGCGCCAGGTCAACCCGGCGCGCAGGGTGCTGCTGATGTAGCTGTCGGTTTCCTGTCGCTGAAACCCGGTAGCAATCCGCAAGCTGTCATTAACGGGGTCGGTCAGGGGAATGATGTAGCTGAGACTGGGTTCCTGCAGCAAAGTAGACACCGACAGGTCTGCGTTCAGTCGATGACCTCGCCGGTTGATGTAACGATCTTCGTAGTTCAGGCGGAAGCGGGGGCCGTTGTCCGTGCTGACGCCTGCGCCGGCAGAATAGGCGCGCCGTGCCCTGGGCACCAATTCTATGCTGACAGGCACCTGCTGGTTATTAACCTGCGACAACTGAGGTGTCACTGCAATCTGATCAAAGTACTGACTGTTGTTGTAGTTCTGCCGCAGTTTGATCAGGTTTTCAGAGGCATACTCGTCACCGCTTTTGAAAGTCAGAAAACGAGACAGAAAACCGTCCGACAAATCTTCCAGAGGGCTGATATCAATGTGACCAAAGCGGAAGCGCTCACCCGGATCAAACACCATATCGATATTGGCCAACTGAGCCTGCAAGTCGATAGACAGTTCAGAGCGCACAAAGCGCGCGGCAAAAAAGCCATTCTCAATCGCGTGGCTGCTGATCATGGCTTTGAGACGTTCGTATTGGCCGTGATTCAGTGTTTGACCGCGCTGCAGCGGAGAGGCCGCCAGTACCGGCGCAAACAGGGCATCGTTGCTGCTGTCGGTGAGACGGATGTTGATGTCTCCGATACGCACCGGATCGGCTGTGGTCAACGTGATGTTAAGTTGCCAGCAGCGGGGTTCGTCAGTTGTGACCTCGGAAAGAGCCGCTTCGGTGATCTCCACCTCCTGGCTGAACTGGTAGTAACCCAGTGCCTGAGCAGCGCGATCAATATCCTGGCGAATGCCCGGCAGCAGTCGGTTAAGCCGGTTTTGACGGGCGTTGCAGCGTTCAGCCGGCATGCCGATGTGCGCCCTGATGTTCTGTTCGAGCAACGGGTCCGCCACGCTGATCTGAATCTGAGGTGTCGTATTTTGCGCGAGTGTTGACTGTGGCAAAAAAACCACGGATAAAGTCAGGCTGACTGCGGTATATAAAACCTTGAGTTTCAAGCTCTTTCTCTGGTGCCGGTGCTGCTGGTTGGTTGTAAAAAGACAGTCTTGCCGATAGCGGCGTTGACGCACTTATACACAGGAACAGCTTAACCCCTGCTGACTGACGATGCCAGTAACGCCGGGCTGTCAGGGTTATCGGTCATACTCCGGTGACGTTCAGTTGATGGCAGACATCTGAAACACGCATCCAAAGTGCCGGATTGCGCTCTGGTCCTTGCGCGCAGCCTTGCGTTGCAGGCCAGGAACTGTGTGGTGAATGACTTTGTAAAGTCCGACCCACGTTTGCGATTTGGTGGTATAAAGGCGTCCGGTTTCGGGCGCGAACTGAGTCACCTTGGCTTGCCTGAATTCACCCAAATCAAGTCTGTGGTTGTGTGTCCATGAATCTGGCTGAGTATCAGCAATGTGTCAAAACCCTGTCCGATCGACTGATTGAGTTGCAACGACCTATCCGTATTTTGGATGCCATCAAGTGGCCAGCATTGGCGAAAACGCGATTTATGGCTGCTGCTGGTTCCGAGTTGCCGCAGATCGACAAATCATATTACGAAGGTATCAGTCTGGGATTTGAGCCCGCGGTGCTCAGAGACCGCTTTAAGGATCTCAGGAAACAGGTGCGGCGCTCATTGGGCCGTGCGGACGGGCTCGGCAGTATTCTGTGCAGCACCATTGATCAGTACCTGTTGGTGATTGAGTTGCTGGTTTCCCGTGGTACCCCGTCGTTTGGTGTGCACAGCGCGGCCCTGTATGGATCTGCCAGTGATAGGCTGCGCGGCGATCGCAAGTCTTTGCGACAGCTTGGTGAAAACCTGTGTGAGATTTTTTCCTTACCAGCCGCTGATCATCTGGGTCGCCCGTATGAGCGACATATTCCTGCGGCCAAAGCTGTTGAACTTCTGCAGGCGCGGTTGGGTAACTATTTTCAACCCGGCGATATCCGTGTAATTCTCAGTGACGGCATTGTCTCGGATGCAGCGGCGGGTGGTGACTACATCAAGATCAACCGTGATGTGGAGTTCACCGACATTGATCTTCAGGTCCTTGAGGTGCACGAGGGCTGGGTTCATGTAGGCACAACGCTTAACGGTCGCAAACAGCCATGGGCGAGCTGGTTAAGTGTCGGTTCCCCGCGGGTGACAGCTTGTCAGGAAGGCCTGGCGGTGCTGATGGAGACGCTGACCTTTAGTTCGTATCCACACCGCGCGCTTAAAGTCAGTGATCGTGTGGTAGCAGTTGATATGGCGGAGCAGGGTGCTGACTTTCTGGAGGTCTACCGGTTTTTTACAGGCCGGGGCATGAGGGCCGAGGAGGCGTGGAAAATAACGCAGCGGGTTTTCCGCGGCGGAACTCTGACTGGCGGATCAGTGTTCACCAAAGATCTGTCGTATCTGCGCGGTTTTGTCGAAAACGTCAATTTTATGCGCAGCGCAATCCACTCGGGTGTGCCGGAAATTCTGCCCATGTTATTTGTTGGCAAAGTGACCCTGGATGACATACCAATTTTGTATCAGCATTACCTTGAAGGTACTATTGCCAAGCCCCATTATATTCCGGCGATGTTTCGCGATTTAAACGGTCTTTATGTGTGGTTCGGGTTTGCAAGTGGCATTTCTGTGATAAATATGGCGCGGGTGCAGAAGCATTTCCATGAGTTGTTCAGTGGTATGCCGAAAGTGGTTCCGCTTTATGAAAAAGTGATTGATTCTGTTGTTGATTGAGGTAATGCAAGCATGAAAAGAATAGCCCTGTTTTTGCTAACCAACATAGCCATTCTACTGGTCTTGAGTCTGGTGCTGCGCCTTCTGGGTGTGGATCGGATACTTGATGAAAGTGGCAGCGGATTAAATTACAACTCACTTCTGGTGTTTTCAGCCGTGATTGGTTTTGGCGGCGCCTTTATGTCTCTGGCCATGTCCAAATGGATGGCCAAACGTTCTACCGGTGCAAAGGTGATCACCCAGCCTCGTAATGCCACCGAGCAGTGGCTGCTAACCACAGTTGCTGCACAGGCTAAAGCGGCGGGCATTGGTATGCCGGAAGTGGCGATTTTTGAGTCACCGGAAGTCAATGCGTTTGCTACCGGCGCGACACGTAATAGCTCTTTGGTTGCGGTAAGCACCGGCTTGCTGAATACCATGACAAAGCAGGAGGCTGAGGCTGTGCTGGCTCATGAGGTCAGTCACGTTGCCAACGGAGATATGGTGACCCTGACTCTGATTCAGGGGGTGGTTAACACGTTTGTTATCTTCCTGTCGCGCATCATTGGGCATGTGGTTGACCGCGCTGTGTTCAAGACCGAAAGCGGACATGGCCCGGCGTTTTTTATCACCTCGATAATTGCCCAGCTGGTACTTGGTATTCTGGCTTCGATGATTGTGATGTGGTTCAGCCGTCAACGTGAATACCGGGCAGATGCCGGTGGTGCAGCGTTAGCAGGTAGACAAAACATGATTGCAGCCCTGGAGCGTCTCAAGAACGGCCAGCCGACGCATATGCCTGATGAGTTGGTGGCGTTTGGCATCAACAATAGTGCGTCGAAACTGTTTATGTCACATCCGCCATTGGCTGAGCGTATCGAGCGTCTGCGCAACGCCCGCTGATTTCAGTCCTGATCGTCGTTGCCGTTTGCTGTGCGGTTGCTGTTTTTATCCCAGCCAGCCGCCCATGCAAACGGCGGCATCTGCCGGAACGCTTCTTTAAGCCGCTGATCCCAGCTGCGCTTGACCTCTCTCAAAAACTCACTGCCTTCCTCGAATCGCAAAGGTGATTCAAGGCTCAGAGTGTCTGTGCGATAGACCAGAATCTCGATGGGCGGGCCAACGCTCAGATTGCTACGCATGGTCGAGTCCATGGAGACCAATGCACACAGTGCACAGGTATCGAGGTTCAGGTCACGGGTTAGAATGCGGTCGAGAATAGGCTTGCCGTATTTGCTTTCGCCAATCTGCAGATAGGGAGTGTCATGTGAACTGGTGATGTGATTGCCTTCCGGGTAGACCATCATGATGCGGTGTTTTTTACCGGCAATCTGCCCGCCGATAATAAAGCTGGCTTCAAATCCAACACCGCGGGTGGCATGTTTTTCCTGTTCAGCGCGGCTGATTGCGCCCAGGTACTCAGCTGCCTCGCTGATGCTGGCTACTGTCAGCAGGCTCTCTGCAGCGCGATCTTTGATATCACGTTTGATCCGAGCAATGGTCGCCTGTGAGGTGCCGAGATTGCCGGCAGATAAAATCACAAACTGTCGTTGGCCATCCACACCAAAGCGGTGCATTTTGCTGTAGGTGCTGATCTGATCGATACCAGCATTGGTTCGGGAGTCTGAGCAAAACACCAAACCGGCGTCGACTGCGATGGCAACACAATAAGTCATAGGTTCTCTTGGTAACCGGACGGCATCATGCTGCCCGGTTCACCTTGGGGTTTAATCGTCGACAACCTCGTCTGCGGATTCGTCAAAATAATCGGCGTTGTCGCTGTCTTTCATCACCAGATCATCTTCCATCTCGTCAAACTGAAGATCCCCGTACATACGCTTCCAGTCGAGGCGTTCTTCTGTCTTTCTCCGCAGATCTGTCAGACGTCGACGCTGGGAATTTTTGTCTATCGGTTCGTCATCAAACTCAGTGTCTGGTGTAAAACTACCAGCGTCAAAGAAGTCTTTTGCACCATCAGCTAATTCGTCCCACGGATGACCTTTCATATGAATACTCTCTGTTAAACCCCGTTAGGAGGATTTTATGTGAGCATATGAACCACTACAGTCACTGACGGTGGCTCACCATCCAACGCTCTGTCACAGGCGAGCAGAAAAGCTCGCATAACAAGCTGTGAAACGCAGGTTTTGTGCCAGACTTGGCACCAGAAATAGTGACTAATCTGGCCCATCGTTCACGTTGCGAATTATGGTTATAAAAGATTAGATTGCAATAGTCAGGAAAGTTTTTTTTAGACCAGTCCCAATCGCTCAATGGCCTGTTGGCGCAACAGTTTTTTGGCAATTTTGCCACTGGCAATGCGTTCCAGTTGCTCTGTCTGAATCAGGATGTGGCTGGGCACTTTGTAATGCGCAATGTGAGATCCCAGAAACGCTTGCAACTGGTCTGCACTCACGCTTGAACCGGGTTTTGTCATGATTGTTGCGCCAACAATTTCTCCCAGTCGTTCATCTGGTAAACCATACACAGCGGCTTCAAAGACATCGGGATGCTCGGACAGGGCGTACTCCACTTCGGCGCAGGCCACGTTTTCACCACCGCGAATCACAATGTCCTTGGCTCTGTCTTTGATGATTACAAAACCGTGTTCATCAAGCAGACCCAGATCACCGGTATGGAACCAGCCGCTTTTGATGACTGCTGCCGTATCCAGTGGGCGGTTCCAGTAACCTTTCATGACGGTCGCGCCTTTGATGCAGATTTCTCCGATCTGGCCGGCGGGCAGTTCATTGCCGTTTTCATCTTCTATACGAATCTGGGTTACAGGTTGTGTGGGTCTGCCAGTGCTCTCGGGTTTGGACAGGTAAAAAGCGCCGGTAATCGTGGCACCGATAGCATTAGTCTCCGTCAGACCATAACCCAACCCGGGTTGCACTGTCGGAGAGAATTTTTTCTGCATCATTGCCAGATGCCCTGGCGGTCTTGACGCACCGCCGCTTTGCACTATGCGCAGGCTACGCAGATCGGTCTGTTCAAAGCGCGGGGAGTTCATCACTTCCCAAGTCATGGTTGGAACACCGTGCAGGACGGATAAGCGTTCTGTTTCGATCAGTTCCAACGCTTTGTCAGCGTTCCATTTATACATCATCACCAATTTGCGCTGATAGGCAAAACTGGCCAGAAACTGGGCGTGACAACCGGTGACGTGGAACAGTGGCACATTGCAAAGAATCGCCGGATCAAACTCCGGATTCTTTTCAACAAGCTCAGGACGCAGTGTTTCTGCGGCCTCTTTTACAAAAACCCAACTGAAAATTGCATTAACAATATTGCGATGTGTTGATAACACGCCTTTGGGTGTCCCGGTTGATCCCGAGGTATACATGATAGAGGCATTGTCATCGGGGGATACTTTAAGGCTTTTGAAATCCAGCGCAGGGCGATGTTTGTGTTTGTCCAATAGTTGATAAAACTCGGGGTATTCCGTGTATCCCTCATCCGGTTTGACTGAAATGATTTGCACATTGGTCTGAGCCATGACCGGTTTTAGCGTATTGATGCGTTCCTGATCGGCGAACAATACCTTGGCGCCACTGTCCTTCAGGCCAAAGACCAGTTCACTGCTTTGCCACCAGGAGTTCATCGGCACAACAACTGCGCCAATCATCGTGACGGCCATAAACGCCAGGCACCATTCCGGATAGTTGCGAGAGCAAATGGCTACCCGGTCGCCCTTTTGTATTTGATAGTGTTCAATCAATACCAGGGCCATGCGTTCTGCGATTTCTATTGTCTGCCGGAAGCTGAATCGCTCCTGTTCGTAAACCAGGAAATCCCGCTCAGCGGCCTGCAAACCAATACGGTAGACCTCACGCAAATTTTCAGGAACATGTTCAAATACCACTTGCTCAACCCCGTCAAGGGTGATTTTGGTGACGGCCAATGGAGAGCCAGGGGCTTTTAGCTTGATAACAATATCTCTGAGCTGGCTCAAATCCTGTTCAATTTGTTGCGCTGTTAACATGCCTGCTCACTCTTTAAAAATTTCAAATGTCACCTTGCCCATGACTTTCCGGTCACGGAACACATTGAATGCGGCCACGTAATCTTCAAAAGCGAATGACTCGGTTACGATAGGTTTGATCTTGCCGGCGGTGTACATGTCAAACAATTCCTGGAAGTTACGCTCATACTCATCCGGCTCTTCCTTGCGGAAACGACCTAGGAACACACCAACCATGGAACTGCCTTTAAGCAATGCCAGATTTGCAGGGTACGAAGGGATGCGGCCACTGGTAAAACCTACTACCAGCAGGCGGCCATTCCAGGCGATGCTGCGCGTGGACTGATCAAAAAGATCACCACCCACCGGGTCGTAGATAACATCTGCACCGCGGTCGTTAGTTAACGCTTTGACCTTTTCTTTAAGATCACCATCACCATAGTTCAGTAACTCATCGGGCCCGGCCTGTTTTACAAACGCTAGTTTTTCATCGCTGCTCGCCGCAGCTATTACCCGGGCGCCCATCAGTTTGCCCAGTTCTACGGCCGCCATGCCAACACCACCACTGGCGCCCAGCACTAACAAGGTTTCGCCTTTTTTCAGCTGTGCCCGCTGCTTGAGGGCGTGATAAGACGTGGTATAGACCATGGCAAATCCGGCTGCGGTTTTAAAATCCATGCTGTCTGGTATCTTTCGCAACCCGGTTGCTGTGCAGCGGACTTGTTCCGCCATGCCGCCAATCGACGGCGTCGCCATCACCCGGTCACCAATCTTAAAGCCGCTGATACTAGCGCCGAGCTTGATGATTACTCCGCCAACCTCAGATCCTGGCGAAAATGGCATGGGCGGCTGGAATTGATACTTCCCCTGAATCTGCAGGGTGTCGGGAAAATTCAATGATGCCGCATAGACTTGAACAATCGCCTCGTCAGCGCCGGGATCAAGATCAGCCACTTCTTCGATGACCAGATTCTCTGGCGGGCCGTAAGATTTGCATAACAAGGCTTTCATCAAGTACTCCGTTGCATAGTAGTAATGAGTTGTTTCAGCCTTATATGACGTCGGCTGGCAAACACAGGCGCAGATTCAAACATGTTTGCGCTGCACAGACAACCTGCGCAGCCGTGCCGTATAATGCCGGTCGATCGGGTCACCGCCGGTGGCAAAAAAATTATCCGGGACAGGCTCTACACCATGGCTGCTGAACGGTTGCGCAGACAACTTCTGAAAGACACGGGCATCACCTGCTGGTTCCCCAGAGCACCGATGCCGGGTGCAGCGCCTTCGCACAAGGTATGTGTTGAACTCGCGGATGACGCA
>CANHAR010000076.1 GCA_947458495.1 Gammaproteobacteria bacterium
CGCCAGATTCAAGGCCTGCGGTACACCACTGACTTCATAAATCAGGTCAGCGCCGTCTTGTTGCCCAAGGCAGTGCCTGGCAAGATCAGACTGCGTCAGCGGATCAAAACTGCCATGAGCACCTACCACAAGCGAAAACGCTCGCCGTTGGCTGAAGCCATCCAGTGTCAGCAGATTTTTAAGGGGAAACTGCGCCAGAATACCCGCCAACAACAGCCCCACAATGCCTTGACCAAGCACCACTACCTGTTCACCGATGACAGGGGCGCCATCGTGAGCCAGGTTGACGGCGGTTTCCATGTTAGCTAAAAAAACCGCCGCCATGTCATCAATATCATCTGGAACAACAATAAGTTGATCAGCATTTGTCAGGTAATGACTTACATGTGGTTGAAACGAAAATACGCGTTTCCCCAGCCATGCAGGCTCCACTTCGGACCCGGTCGCTATGACCTTCCCCACACAGGCGTACCCATATTGCAAGGGATAACCCAGCGTCGATTGCATGGACTCAAAACTCGCATCTACGGCCATTTGCTCCGGCATTTGCCCGCGGTAAACAAGCATTTCCGTGCCGGCGCTGATGGCTGAGCAACGAGTCTGTATCAGTAGCTGTGCAGGCCCCGGATTCCCGAGCGACGCATGGCGCAGTTCAACACACCGAGGCCCGGTGAACCATAATTGTTCGGCTGTGGTGACAGCCGTATCGAGAGATTGCAGGGTCGGCTTATCGGAACGAGTCATGGTGATGGATACCGCACGTCGCCCCACATAATCAGATCCTTACCGAGTTTTTCGGTGAACATGGGTGAAATCTCTGGTAGCTCAGTCAGTGTTGCATATCCCAGGTCTGCCACGGCCTTATACCCTCCCACCAGACGTGGGGCAACGGTCAGCACGATGGCATCAACCAGTTTGTGCCTGAGAAAGGCGCTGATGACACCGGCGCCACCTTCGACCATCAAGCTGTGGATGCCGTGTTTTTTAAGTGCAAGTAATGCCTCATGCAGACACACGCGTCCTTGACTGTCGCCAGCAAGACGAATCACGTCCAGTTGCATCGTTTCCGGTAGCACTGCATCGGAGCTGGTGATAATCCAACAGCGCTTTGCGGGAAGATGACATAGCTTTGCGTGAGCAGGCATGCGCAGTTGCGCGTCCAACACAATGGGTTGCGGATCGCGACCCTCACAAAGTCGTACATTCAGTCGGGGATCATCAGAAATCACGGTACCAATGCCAACCAGGATACCGTCGTGACGGCTGCGTAATTGATGGGTCAGCACTGCGGACTGCTCACCACTCAGGGCCATAGACGCGCCCGAATGTAAGGTAATGCTGCCGTCCCAGCTTTGAGCATAACTCAGGGTAACAAACGGCCGGTCAGTCCGGGCGAACTGCGACAAGCGCCCGCCTAACCATTGCTCAATTTGCTGATTGGGTATCATGCACATCCCTGACAAAAACCGCCGGCACCGGTGTCAGCACTGACGGCCTGAAAGATTGCATAGGCAGCAGGTGATCCATGCGTCTTGCTTTGGTTAACAGATACGCTTCGTTGTCAGCGTTTACCGGCGCTTCCAGGGAAACACGTGAATTTACTTTCACACCTTCTGCCTGCAAGGCGCTGATCTTAAGAGGATTATTTGTCATCACCCGCACTGATCTGATCTGCAGATCATCGAGTATACAGGCCGCCAGAGAGTATTCACGAGCATCTGCCTTGTGTCCGAGCATCAGGTTGGCATCCACTGTGTCGTATCCCTGATCCTGCAGATTATAGGCGTCAAGCTTTGCCATGAGGCCAATGCCCCGGCCTTCCTGACGCAGATACACAATCACTCCGCGCCCTTCACTGGCAACCATGGCCATGGAGCGCTGCAGCTGTTCCCCACAATCACAGCGGCGTGAACCCATCACATCGCCAGTGAAACACTCGGAATGCACACGAATCAGCACATCTTCACAATGGCTGACATCACCCATGCAGAACGCCAGGTGTTCTTTGTTGTCGAGGGAATTAGTGAAGTAGACCAATTGAAAGTCGCCGTGCTCAGTAGGGATACGTCCGGAGGTCATACGGGTGACCGATGGCGTAACTGACGAGTTCTTTAAAGCGCTGATATTTGACATAGTTCGGCATGTTACGGTGCGGCCTTTTTTAAGGCAAGCTACCGCCTCCAGTAGTGTTTCTAATAGGTTGCAAAGCATTAATTCTGCTTTGGAGCTTATACGCTTGGACCTCTTGAACTGGTTTTCCAGCCAACGGCATTTGATTGATTGTCATATTGGCATTTGGAACTTATGCTGCTGATTTTGCCCCGGGGACTCGTTTGAACACAGATCTGTATTTTGTTATCCCTGGCAAGCTGAGCACGATGACCGGTGGTTACGAATATGACCGACAGTTAATCGCCGGCCTGCTGGGCATGGGTATTCGTGTCCATCATGTGGAACTTTCAGACAGCTTCCCGGTGCCCGACAGTGTCGCCATGGCTGAAGCTGCCGCCATGATGGCTGCAATTCCCGATGGCGCAGTTGTGTTGGCAGATGGTCTTGCGTGGGGGACCATGGATACGATTGCACAGACGGAACACCAGAGGCTGAGGATAATTGCCCTGTGCCATCATCCTCTGGCGTTTGAGACAGGGTTGTCTAGCGCACAACAGGCTGCTCTCTTTAGCTCGGAAAAAAAATCGCTTGATCTGTCAACCGCCATTGTTGTCACCAGTCAGGCAACTGCCGATCTGCTTGTTAAAGCATATGACATCCCGCCAGCCAAGCTGACGGTTGCCCTGCCAGGCACGCAGCAACAACGTTTTGCAGCCTGCCAGGGCGATCCACCGGTGCTGTTGACGGTGGCAACGCTCACTCAACGCAAAGCTCATGATGTGCTGATTGACGCACTGTCGCGCATCACCCATCTGCCCTGGACTGCGCGTTTTGTCGGAGGCCAGCAGTTTGACCCTGCCTGGGCCACACATCTGCATAAGATCACTGACGCACTTGGCCTTGGTGAGCGTATCAGCTTCCTCGGCAGCGTGACGGATCTGACACCGGAGTACACCAATGCCGACCTGTTTGTGTTGCCGTCGCGTTTTGAAGGCTACGGCATGGTGTTTGCTGAAGCGCTGTCGTTTGGCTTGCCCATCGTAGCAGCCCGCACCGGCGCAGTGCCTGATGTGGTTCCCGAGTCTGCAGGCGTGCTTGTTAACGCGGATGATGCAACGGCGTTGGCGTTCGCGCTGCATCAACTGCTCAGCGATAAACACCGATACCAACAACTGCGGCTGGGTGCGCAAACCGCAGCAGCCAAGCTGCCGTCGTGGCAGGACACCGCAAATATGATGACTAAACTGCTGATGACACTGTCAACGAGGCCCTGAGTATGAGTGGATTTTCAATTAACTGGCTGGATCTGCGCGAACCTGCTGACATGGCAGCGCGCGACAAAGCACTGGCCGCTCAGGCCATTGATTACCTGCACACCGTTGCTGACCAATCACCGCTGATTGTAGATCTTGGTTCAGGGACCGGTTCAACGCTTCGCGCGTTAACCTCTCTCGGAGCCCAACAATGTGTGTGGAGGCTGATTGATCATGATCCTGCATTGCTCAACGAAGCATTAAGGCGGCATGGACAACAAGAAGTTATTGAGGATTATGAAGCTGACCTGCTCGACGTTGATGCTCTGCCACTGGGTGCTGCAACGCTGCTGTCTGCGTCGGCCCTGTTTGATCTGGCCTCTGCGGACCTTGTGGATCACCTGGTCGAAAAACTGGCGCGTCAGGCCACTGCATTTTACGCCGCGCTCAATTACGACGGCCGCACTCAATGGACGCCGCCTCATCCGTTTGATCAGCAGGTCCTGCAGGCTTTTAATGCAGATCAGCGCCGTGACAAAGGCCTGGGCCCGGCATTAGGCCCACAAAGTTCTGCCTATCTACAACAAGCTCTCGAACGTGCCGGATATCACGTACAGATTGCCGACAGTGCCTGGGATCTTGGCCCGAACCAGCATACATTGGTTGCGGATCTCATCCGCGGCATTAAAAGTGCTGTCGCTGAAGGATACAGCCTGGACCCGCAGGCGCTGGATGACTGGGAAACGTTTCGTCTGGCAAACAGCGTCAACGGACGCTGTGTTATCGGGCACCTGGATGTGCTGGCATTCCCGGCGAAAACGTTTCGATAAAGCGATCACGGACGGTATCCATACGCCATACCGGTGCATCCTGCGCCGGCAGCATTCCCGGAGTCCACTGCCAATCAGCAGTGGCTTCCATCACTGCGGGGTCCGCACTGATGATGTGCACCATCACATCCGGTGCAGAGGCGCCTTCGGCAATTAACGGCATGGGCTGGTGATCGCCCATCACCAGCACAACCAGATTGCTGTCGCCAAATTTCTCGATGTAGGACACTAAAGTGTCTAACACATACACCACTGAGTCACGATACTGGCTCTTTAACAAATCAATATCCTGCCAGACCTGATCGGTGCGAGGCCCACGCTGGGCTTGCTCATTAAATTCGGTGCCGTCTACGATGCTGTCCCAGTCAATCACCTCGGGAATTGGTGTCCATGGTGCGTGTGACGAAATCAGCGCAAATTCCGCCATGACCGGTCTGCGCGCTGCAGGATCACGCTCGCGCTGCTGAAATCGCGCCAACGTAAACTGATCCGGCATGGTGACGTAATTAAACGGCAATCCCTGATATTCCAGCGCGGCGGCATCATAAATCTGATCGTATCCAAAATACTGGCCTTCCGGCCATGCCAGCGTGATGGCCGGCATGACACCCACCGTGCGCCAGCCAGCGCGCTGAAACAAGCGGATCAGTGACGGACGTTGACTCATCATTAACGCGTCATAACGCAACTGACTGTCTATCCACAATCCAGACATCGCCGTTCCATGTGCAAGCCAGCTCAGCCCGCCAATGGTTGAAGAAGCCAAAAAAGCGCTTGACGAGGCATAACCCTGAGCGCTGAGTGAACTGCCAGCGCGCTCCAGTGCGGGACGAATGACGTTGGCATACCGTGGGCTGTCGAGCAGGACGCGCCCGTAGGATTCCAGAAAAACCACCAGTACATCTTTTCCCTGCAGCGCACCAAACAACTGCTCACCGGGAACATTGGTGTAAACATCCTCGTTGACGATCTCCCTGAACGTACGTAACTCCGCAAGACTGTTAACCGCATTGAATGTGTGTGAGACCAGTTGGTCGTGAAAGTAGCGCGAGGTCACGGTTGAACCTGACGCCGTCATTGCGCTCCATATCAACAGCGCTGTCAGCAACGCCCCTGCGGTCCAACGTGTCGGGAAGCGCCATAACAATGATCTGATACGCATCAGCGACAACCAGCACGCTGCGATCACCAGTCCAACCGTCAGCAGCATCAGAATCGACACCACCACGGTAGCGGGATAACCAATACTTGACCCCAGCAGATGAAAACCATCACTCAACAGGTAAGCGTCCAGCACTGGATTAAATGCGCGCGCAAAAATCATATGCGCTGCCATGTCTGCTAACCGGAATATAAGACCAGCGGCTATCAACACTGTGGACAAAATCAGAATCCAGAGAGCCGCCCGCCCCCGGATCAACAACAGTAAAGGGAACACCACTGCTTCCAGCGGAAAGTAGAATATGTACCACCAGTGCAGCCAATCAAGGCGGTTAGGAACCACAAAAATAGTCAGCAGGTACCAGACCGCCAGCACAGTTAACACGAACCGGACAGATCGGTTTTGCAAACTGTCCTGATACAAACGAATGATTGATGACATGCGGGGCTTCTTTACGGCGATGTTTAGGCAGGGAACTTCCCTGGTACGATTTGGGGAGTATAACGGATGAGAATGATTGTCAGATAACAATTACTGTGAGTACACTCTTTACGTCAGTTGTTCAACCAACACCAACGAGGGTAGATCTTTATGACCAACAAGAACGCCGCAGACACTGGCGCACAAGTTTCAGTGCTGTCCGTGGACAGAAACTACAGCGCAGCTTCACTGAATCGCCGGCAATTTATGCGCGCAGCTCTGGGTGCCGGTGCAGCATTAAGTTTTAGTCCGTCCTTTTTGGCACTGGCACAAGAAGCACAATTGATTACGCGCGCGATTCCTTCAACCGGTCAACTGATTCCCGCAGTGGGTCTGGGCAGCTCGGCTACCTTTGCCGCCGTAGCCCGTAGCGAGGATATCAGTGCGCTAAGCTCGGTGTTGTCGAAGATGGCTGAATTGGGCGGCAGAGTCTTCGACACCGCGCCAGGTTATGGGGCCTCCGAAGAGGTTGCGGGCGCCATCGCGCAGCAACTGGGCATTCAAGAAACTTTATTCTGGGCCACTAAGCTCAATGTGGCCCCACGTGGCGGTGGGGCAGCAGATCCGGCGGCTGCGCGCGCTCAGATCGATGCCTCTTTCCAGCGCATAGGCAAGCCGGTGATTGACCTGATTCAGGTTCATAACATGGGAGATCCAGCTCTACAACTGGGCCTGCTGCGCGAACTCAAGGAACAGGGCCGCATTCGGTACCTCGGTATTACCACTACCTTCCCGGAACAGTATGAAAGTCTGATTCAAGTGATGCGCACTGAGCCTCTGGATTTTATTGGTACTGACTACGCCGTGGATAACCGGGAGGTTGAAGAAGTCATCCTGCCACTGGCCATGGAACGCGGTATCGCTGTGCTTAACTACGCTCCTTTCGGCCGCACTCGTCTGTGGGCGCGGGTCGGCGACCGCCCGGTTCCCGACTATGCGCATGAATTTGACGCTCACACCTGGGCGCAGTTTTTCCTGAAGTTTGTGCTGAGCCATCCGGCGATTACCGCCGTTACGCCGGCAACCAGCCGCCCCACCAATATGGAAGACAATATCGGGGGCATGCTCGGACGCTTGCCTGATGCTGCGATGCGTCAGCGCATGATCGCCACGGTGGAGGCGTTGCCGACAGTGTCCGCTTAAGCCGCCGGCACTTTCTCCAGCACACCTTTACGCTCATCCAGCCAGAGTCGGCCCACCGGGGCCGACTTGCGTTTTACAGTGCCCTTGACCAGATCAAACAGATCGCCATTCATGCCCTGCAACTGAAACGGGACACCTGCCGCCTTTGCTATCGCCGCGTTGCAACGCATGTGCTCGCGTTCGCCATGAACCGGTATGGCAATACGTGGCTTCACCCATCGATACATCTGCAAAAGTTCGTCCGCACAGGGGTGGCCAGAGGCGTGTAAAGGCGACTGCCCTTCTGGCAAATGTGAAGCATGTGTCACACGGATATGACGTGACTCAAAGGCTTTAAGCAGACGTTCCACGTCTACCTCATTACCGGGGATAGTTTTGGCGCTGAAAATAACGTGATCACCGGCCTGCAGACTGATATCAGGATGATTGTCCATCGCCAGCCGATGCAGCGCTGCGTTCATCTCACCCTGACTACCGGTCGCGATCGCCAACAATTCCGCCGGCAACAAGTACGCAAGATCGTCATTATTAACCGGACGGAAGTTTTCACGCAGATAACCCGACGCTTTGGCGCAAGACACCATGTTATGCAAAGATCGCCCAAGCAAACCCACATAACGATTAGCTACCCGGGCAACATTTCCCAGGGTTTGCAATCGCGCAACATTGCTGGCAAAACAGGCAAGTACTACTCGTCCTTCAGAACCTTTAACAGCCTCAAGCAGACCGCTGAACAACTCACTCTCCGACACCGAACTGCCACTGTGATTGGCATTGGTGGAATCACACACAATCGCATCGATGCCGCGAGCGGCCAAGCGGCTGTAATGTCCGGCATCAATGGCCTCTCCGACCACAGGTGCCATATCTATCTTCCAGTCTGCGGTATGCAACACGCTGCCCGCCACTGTTGTGATCAGCAAGGCGTTGGTCTCCGGTGTTGAATGTGTAATCGGAATCCAGCGAACTTCAAATGGCCCCAAGTTCAGTGTTTCGCCATCCTCCACGGTGATTATCGGAGCATCAATGCCTTTCTGCCTGAGTTTGCGTACAAGCACCTGGCGTGTGAAGGCTGTGGTGTAAATCGGACAGCGGAACTGATCCCATAAATGAGCCAGTGCACCGATGTGGTCCTCATGAGCATGGGTTGCAATGATGCCGGCAAGAGACTGGTGCCGGCTGCTGATAAACAGCGGATCGGCCATCTCCACACGATTACCTATGCCCGCGGCAGTCTTTTCAAACGTAATGCCACAGTCAACCATCAGCCACTGCCCCGCATGTCCATAAAGATTCAGGTTCATGCCTATTTCGCCGCAACCACCCAGTGGCAAGAACCAGAAATCCTTATGCGTAGGGTTCATTTGCAGCGCAATCCGCAGCGACTAACGGACGGGAAAGTCAAAATACTGATCAGGGAAAGGTTCATCATTCAGTGTGTAATGCCACCACTCTTGCTCGTAGTTGTTAAATCCTGCCGCTTCCATCAAATCGCGAAGCAAATGACGACGCTGCAGAACTTCAGCGCCCACTGCGATGTCGTCGGTATGTGAGCGCAGATCGAAGCAGTCATAACCAGTACCCATATCAATGCTGTTATCGGGAAAACGCTCAGACTGCGACGCACGACAGTCGAACTGCCTTGACAAAGGATCTGCCACTGGCACAGATGTGCCAAGTGGCACTAATGTCAGATCCACTGTGCTACCGCGCGAGTGACCTGATTGACTGGCAATATAACCGCGGGAAAACAGTTCGTCTTTTGGTACCTCAGGGTAGTAACTGCTACGCATCAAGTCGTCCAGCGGATCCGCAGCCCATTGCACAAAATCATCCACTGCGCGTTGCGGACGAAAGCAGTCGTAAACCTTAAGCGAATATCCCAGTGTCGTAACCGCTTCCTGCACCAGAACCAACGCCTCAGCGGCTGGGTCAGTCAATATACATTCACCGGCTTCATAACCCGCAACAGGTCGGCCGAGAAAGTTATTTGTGCCAAGGTAGCGCATATCCTGTTGGATGCTGCTGTCGAGCCGGGACAAGTAACTAAACCCTTCGGGCAAAACGTTTGGTGAGTTGTTGTCGCTGCAGGCCACCACCGAACTCATCACAAAAACCAAAAATAAAGTGCGCAATTTTCTCAATCCCTGTTCTCTGGTTGCTACGATTTTCTGTCTGACTGCACTTGATCGGGCGCCAACAATGCCCGCCAGCAACACCATTGTAAAGTGCACTGAGGCAAACTCGCTCCTAAAACGTTAGATTGATTGCACCAGTCGCGATAAACCGCCACTTTTCTCACTTGTTCTACCTTTTTCTGTGCTGGTCAATCATTTGACAGGTGCATATCAAGCGGTCTTGCAGACAACTGAAGTGCTCCACCACATGTGAAACAACAAAAACGAGAGACCAGAAAAATCTTTGGCTTTGAAACATGTCACTCCATGATAGATGCGATTAAAGATGTTCTGTTTGTCATGCTCGTGCATCAACTGATTGTATTATTCCGATCTGCCTTGGTGCCTGCACTTGTCATCACAGACTGTGACAGCGCCTGCCATTTCTTGTTCACCCCGTGCTGAACATGCTAGATTACCGGCCTTTTCATCAACACTGCCTTCGGGCAATGACAGCACCTTCCGGGAATAACACCAGCTTTTGATAACAACGGGATCACGCATGAGCCACTATAAAATCGCATTGCTTGACGGGGATGGAATCGGTCCCGAAATTATGACGGAAGCTGTCAAGGTACTGAACCTGATAGCTGAACGAAACAACATCACCTTTGATTTGATTCACGCACCTTTTGGCGCCAGCGCCTATTTCGAGTGCGGTCACCCTTTCCCCGAACAGACACAAAAAATTTGTGACGAAGCCGATGCCATTCTTAAAGGCCCAATCGGACTGAACCACGAAGAATCCAAAAAAATTCCGGTCGACATGCAACCCGAGCGAGGAGCGTTATTACCACTGCGTCGTCGTTATAACACCTACGCAAATTTCAGGCCGGTGTTTCTGCCCAAAAGCCTCGCGCATTTTTCCCCTCTGAAGGCAGAAATCATAGGCGATGGCATCGACATTATGATCATCCGCGAACTGGTGGGTGGCCTGTATTTTGGGGAAAAAGAAACCGGTGTGACCGCAGAAGGCGTGCGCTACGTCAAAGAAGTACTGGAATACGACGAAATCCAGATCCGACGCATTGCCAAGGTTGCGTTTGAAACAGCCATGAAGCGCAAAAAAGTCCTGCATAACATACATAAAAGCAACGTGTTGAAATCAAGCGTGTTGTGGAACACCGTGATGGAGGAAGTGGGCCAGGACTATCCAGAGGTCAGAATTGAACACATTCTGGTTGATGCGGCAGCCACTTACCTGTGCCTGAATCCAGGCCGTTTTGACGTCATGGTGATGGAGAATATGTTTGGAGATATTCTCAGTGATCAGGGCGGTGGCATACTGGGTTCACTCGGCTTGATGCCATCCGCCTGTGTCGGAGATAACAAAGCATATTACGAGCCGTCCCACGGATCAGCGCCAGATATCGCCGGAAAATTTATTGCCAATCCATACTCGATGATAGGCTCGGTTGCGATGATGCTGGAGATGAGTTTTGGTATGGATCAGGAAGCTAAAAATGTCTGGCATGCCATGCAAAGCGTTTTTGCTGACGGTTATTCCACGGCAGATTTATCCAAACCAGGCTCTGGTGTGATCATGATCAACACGCCGGCATTCGGCGATCGTGTTGTTGAAGCCTTGCGACAAATGCCTGTTCCTGCCTGATATGACTCACCCCGCTGATCCGCAGCCATCAGACGCATGACATTAAAAAGGTCGTGCGTCTTTAGGCAGCAATACGGTTTTAGTGCGGGAAAACGCCTCGTGCATCGCATCCCCGGAACTGTTCACGTACATGTATAAATATCCTATGCCAAGACACCAGAAACTTGGCCATGCCAGCGCAAATCTGATCAGAGCCTGACGCAGGGACATTGGCTGATTGTTCATATCCAACGCCCGGATACGCCATGCGATCATTCCCAAGGTCTGACCGGTGCGCAGCCAGAACCAGACATAAAAACAGGTCATCGTGCTGACCATCATCAATAGTTGCAAGACCGACAGCAATCGTGGTGTTACCACTTCGCCTTCAATCAACACACTGGTGTTGTCCGCAAAAAGACCATAAGAAAAAATAATGATGTAGCCCAGAATCAGCCATATCGAAGCCACCAGAAAGATGTCATACAGCAACGCTGCCAGCCGACGCAGCAAGCCTGCACGGGGCAGTTGTGCAAGTTCGTGATCCGCAATAATGCGGCGCTCAATCTTGGATTTGGACATTATCAGACGCACCGTGCCAG
>CANHAR010000077.1 GCA_947458495.1 Gammaproteobacteria bacterium
CAGGAAGGCTTCGTCAGCGGAATACACCAGGTCACAATGGAACAGCATGGTGGTGCCAATTCCAATGGCCATGCCGCCCACGGCTGCAATCACCGGCTTGCGCGCAAAGGCGATCGCCTTCATAAACTGCACAGATGGCCGCTCGGTCCCTGTATCGGGCGATCTGACAAAATCGTTCACATCATTGCCACTGGTAAAACAACCCTCCGTCCCCCGGATCAGGATAACGCGCACATCACCATGCTGATCGGCCATTTTGATGCCATCGGCCAGTGCGGTGTACATGGTCTGGGTGAGGGCGTTCTTTTTGTCCGGCCGGTTGATCTGCAGCACAAAAACACCGTGGTCAAGCTGGTATGTAACGTTAAGATCGGGCGATGTGATCATGGCATTGACTCGTAAAAACGCTTGTAAAAGCGATAATTGATTTAAAAAGTTGAGCCCGATTGTAGATCATGGTGCGGGGCATTGGTAGTGCGCCAATCATACCCCGGAGAATGGCTGCAGGATCCTGCAATAGGAGCTTCATTTCAGCGATATTTTTTTCAGATGTTTAAGGAGTGGTTAACACTATTAAAGATCACTGAATAAAAGCTTTGCAGAAATTTTTCAAAAAAAATAAGTCAGATTTTTAAAAGTGTGAGATGGCTCACAATAAGATCACTGAGAGTTGGATGGCTTAGAATAAATTTTTTGCAGTCATGTTTTTTGGACTATGCTTTTTTTGAAGACATGTGTTTTGCAGACATCTGCTGTCTGGTAAACGAAAAAAATATTAGCTCATCAAGGAATTTCTTATGCCCAAGGACCGGGATCTGATTAGTCTGCTTGAAGCCGGGGTGTCTGCCACTCCGGATAAGCCTCTTTACACCTTTCTCGACAGGGAGTTGAGATGTACCAAGACCCTGACTTATGCAACCTTGTTTAAAGAAGCACTGGTGCTGGCCTGTCACTTGCAAACAAGAGGTCTTGCTCGCACGCCGGTATTGCTGATACAACAAAAAAACAGTGAATTTGTGCGTTCTTTCTGGGCATGTCTGTTGGCAGGTGCCTGGCCCATGCCATGCGTACGACCACGTGGAAACAAGTGGAATCAACTGGCCACTCTGGCTATACAAAGCCGCGCGTCAGCCATCATGACCAGTTCGGCAATTGCCCGCTGTATGCCCGCCCTTAAGCCAGACGTCATCCCGATGATCGTGTCGGATATGCTGGATGCCGACAACAACAGCGCAGATGTCGACGACCTGCGCAGAGTGTGGGCACGACCTCAAACAAGCGCTGATGACATTGCATTTATACAATACACATCGGGTTCAACCTCACATCCTAAAGGCGTGGTGATAACTCATGCCAATGTCATGAGTAATCTTGCTGCCATTAACCGTGCGTTTTCCTGCACGGACGCCGACGTCGGGCTGAGCTGGTTACCATTGCATCACGATATGGGCTTGATAGGACATGTATTGCAGCCCTTGTACGCTGGCATCCATAACTATTTTCTGAACCCGACTGACTTTCTGTCAGACCCGATACTTTGGCTGGATGCGATTTCAAAGTACCGGGTGACAATCAGTGGCGGGCCGGCGTTTGCATTCGGATTTTGTACCAGGCAGAACCGGCAACAGCACACATCTTTGCAACTGTCGCAATGGCGTATTGCCTACTGCGGGTCGGACCGTATCGCAGCACATACCTTGCGACAATTTGAAAAACGTTACGCGGGGCACGGCTTTTCAGAAGACGCATGGTTCCCCTGTTATGGTCTCGCTGAGTCGACGCTTTATGTGTGTGGCGTCAAAGGCATAACGCTGTCGCCAGGCGCCAAAGGCGATGAGCCTTATGTCTGCATCGGCGAGCCTGATGACACAAAAAATAATGGTGGTTCAGATATCAGAGTTGTTGATCCGGTTTTGT
The DNA here is from genome assembly GCA_947458495.1 of Gammaproteobacteria bacterium. Lineage (GTDB taxonomy): Bacteria > Pseudomonadota > Gammaproteobacteria > Pseudomonadales > Pseudohongiellaceae > Pseudohongiella. The sequence continues at coordinate 1,918 of CANHAR010000077.1, forward strand.
TAAAGCAGTGTCCGGAGGGGTGCGTGGGTGAGATATGGATCGGATCTGCGTGCGTTTCTCCCGGGTATTATCATCAGTCAATCTTGTCCAGGCGTCATTTTAATCTCGCGCTTGATGGGTCTGGTGCCTTCTTTCGCACAGGCGATTTGGGATTCATTCAGGACCGCCGCTTGTATTTCACGGGTCGCCTCAAGAATGTCATTACAGTCCGCGGGCGCAGTCTGCACGCCGAGGATATCGAATCTTTACTGCAACTGGAGACCGTTGATACAGGATTACAGCGCTGTGTTGCCGTTGGTATCCAGATCGACGATATCGACTCTTTTGTCATACTGGCGGAGCATCGCAGCAGGAAGTTAGTTCAGCCCTTGGAGGGCGCCGCGCAACTTGAACGGCAAATAAAAAATCTGGTGTGTGATACCTTCGGTGTCATTCCTCATGATGTTCTGATTCTGCCTGCCGCCAGCCTGCCATTGACCACGAGTGGAAAACCGGCGCGTTCCCGATGTCGTGATGTGTACACCGACTACAGAAAAGTAAGTGATTCTGGAATCAAGAGTTTGCCATGCGCGCAGACTTACACTCGGAAGGAGGCCAGTGTACATGTCTGATACTTTTTGCAAAGGAATGCCAGGCCAATGCCTGATTTTGTCAGTAACTCTGGAAATTTTGCTGCGGACAACAACTCCCTTGCGACGGTGAGACAACCGAGGTGGTGTTTTCTGAGCACCTTGTAAGATTTTTGCGGACGAAGGCGATGGAACGCTTCATCAGCGGGGAGCAGGATTTGATGAGTGAAAATTTATTCAGGCGTGAAGTGCTGGCAGTTCAGCATGACCATTTGTTCGGCGACCCGGTGTTTTATCAACCCTTGTCACTGCGGTTTTTATTGCTGTCGGCACTCGCCGTTCTGTGCGTTATAACAGGATTCGCTGCATCAGCGCACATCAAACAGACAGAGAATGTGCGGGGTTTCATTTTTGCAGCCAATGGCGAAGTAAAAGTGTATGGCAATCGCAGTGGTGTCATTCAACAGCTCCAGGTCACCAACGGTGATCTCGTAGAACAGGGGCAGACACTGGCCGTTGTTATTGAACCCGGATACGAGCAGTCGGGTGCGACCGCTAACCATACAGTTGTGCTGCATCTGGAAGAGCAGATCGCGCAGATTGAGGATCGCCTGTTGTTATCCGCACAACGCCAACAACTGATTCTTGAACAATCGCAACGGCGCGAGAGTGCCTTGCGCGAAGAGTTGTTGATTCGCGCCGATGAAGACGACCTGTCGATGCAGCAGTTGCAAATGGCCGAAGAGGAATATGAGCGACTGGAACAGTTACGTGCGCGGGGCGCGATCTCTGACAGCGAATTAGCGCAAGGGAAATCATCACTGGTTTCCCTGAGAAAATCATTTTATGGCACCCGTATGGCGATTCAAAACAACCGGCAGATGCTGCAGGACAACAGCCACGATCTGGCACTGGAGCAAAGTCGCTTAAAAGACGAGCAGATTGCGCTGCGCATTAACCTGTCGCAATTACATCAACGAAAAGAAGAAGCGCAATTCAGGCAATATTTTGCCGTCACCGCGCCGGTAGCAGGTCGAATCAATAATCTGCTGTTGGCAGACGGTGATCAGCTTGATCCGCGTCGGCCGTTGGTGAGTATCGTGGCTGATGCTCCTGCTTACGAAGCGCAACTATTTGTGCCATCACGCGCCTTGGGCAAGTTGTCGGCCGGGCAAACAGTATTGCTCAATTATGATGCGTATCCCTTTTTTCAATATGGCAGTTTTGAGGCTGTTATCAGCTCTATCGGAACATCGGCGCTGGATCCTCGTGAGCATCTGATCCCGCTGGACATCAGCGAGCCGGTGTTTTTGATCAAGGCGGTGTTGTCGGCAGAGCAAAACAAACTGAGTCTCAGATCCGGAATGCAATTCAGTGCCCAGCTGATTACCGGGCAACGCACTATTTTGCAGGGAATTTTTGAGCCGCTCACAGCTTTGGCAAGGAGGTTGTGATGAAAGCACTGTTTGAGTCGCGTTCAGCCATGCCTTGTATCTTGCAGTCGGAGCGTGCTGAGTGCGGGCTTGCCTGTCTGGCGATGATCTCCTCGCACTTTGGTAAAAAAATCGATCTGAACAGTTTGCGCCGCGAACATGCAGTGTCAGGCCGGGGTGCAAATCTGGCAGATATTCTGGGGATTGCCGAGGCCTTGTCATTGAGTACTCGCGCTCTGAAGCTGGGGCTTGAAGACATGAAGTCGTTACAGTTGCCTGCTGTCTTGCACTGGGACATGACTCACTTTGTGGTGCTGAAGCAGATATCAAAACGCGGGTTAACAATTAACGACCCTGCAGTCGGCGAGAGGACCTATGCATTGGGTGAAGCCAGCCGGCACTTTACCGGTATTGCTGTTGAGTTTACGCCTGCCACCGGGTTTGTTCCGGAGACGCGGATTCAGCGATCAAAACTGACGGATTTGTTTGTCAGATACCCGGGTTTTACCTCCTCGGTTGTGCAACTGCTGGTGCTGTCGGTGTGTCTGCAAGTGGTGTCTGTTGGCAGTGCGTTTTTTATACAGACAGTGATTGATGAGAGTTTGACTAAACAAGATGCAGATATCTTGAAGGTTCTGGCCAGCGGATTTTTGTTGCTGGCGCTGACCGGTGTGGTCATGGCATTTGCACGCTCGCAAAGCCAGTTGTATTTCTCCAATCAGCTGGGATTTCAGATGGTGGGCAATGTGTTTACGCACATGATGAGTCTGCCAGCAGATTTTTTTGAGAGACGCCATGTTGGTGATCTGGTATCACGTTTTGGATCGATCAGGGAAATCCGCAGAATCATCAGCGAAGACCTGATTACGGTGGTTCTTGATGGTCTGTTTGCGATTGTCACGCTGCTGGTGATGTTCTATTTCAGCCCGCTGCTGGCCTCTGTGGTTTTTGGTTTTGTTGTGTTGGTTTCAGTATTAAAAATGTTAGCGATACCCTTCATTCAGTCGCTGCAGGAACAATTAATTGTTGCGGAGGCAAAAACCAGCACTGGCCTGATGGAAAACATGCGCGCAATTCAGGTGATCAAGTTTTATTGTCGGGAATTGCCGCGCGTCTTGATGTGGCGTAACTCATACGCAGAGCAGATCAATCATCAGGTTCATCTTTCACGATTTACCATCAAGCTTGAACTGTTGTTTGGTGCACTGTTTGCCGTCGAGAACGTGCTGGTTGTGTATCTGGCAGCAACACAGGTTCTTAACGGTACTATTTCACTGGGTTTCCTGACGGCGTTTATCGCGTTAAAGGGTAACTTTTCAACGGCTATCCGCTCTTTTATCGACAAGCTGGTACAGATACGTCTTGTCAGGCTGCAATTGGAGCGGGTTTCCGATATCACCTGCACTGAAAAGGAATTCAGTACCCTTCACTTGCCGGTTATCCGGATTCCTGTGTCTGGCAGACTGGCGTTGGAAAATGTGACGTACAGTTACCCCGGCAGCAGCGCGCCTGTTCTGCAACACATCAATCTTGTGCTGGAGCCTGGCGAAATCCTCGCGCTCACGGGCCCTTCGGGAGCGGGAAAATCTACTTTGCTTAAAATCATGGCGGGTTTGCTGCAGCCAGATCAAGGCGTTGTGAAACTGGATGGCCGTGACATTCGCGAATCCGGTATTCGCAATTACCGTGATGTTTGTGCCGGGGTATTACAAACCGATCAGTTATTGTCGGGTTCCATCCTCGACAATATCACCCTGTTTGATCAGCAGCCTGATCTGATGCGGGTGGAACACGCTGCCAGACAAGCACAAATACATGAGCTGATTATGTCGCTTCCGATGAATTACAACAGCATGATTGGCGATATGGGGTCGATGTTGTCCGCAGGCCAGGCACAACGGATTCTGCTGGCCAGGGCGTTTTATAAAAAGGCAAAGATACTGTTTCTGGATGAGGCAACAGCCAATCTTGATACTGAAACCGAGCAGGCTGTGATCGCATCACTACGCTCGTTAAAAACCAGCATTGTGCTGATCAGTCACCGGCCTGAGATCTGCGGGCTGGCCAGTAAAGAGTTGCGTTTGGACATGTGAGTACGTTCGATGTGGGCATTTGAAGTTGGATAAGGTAGTCCTAAACTTGTGGACGCGGCCCTTGCGCGGTTCTGCGTTCACCGCGCGACGCAATACTGAACAGCAGCATCAGATAGGCAAAGGCAGCGATCAGGACAAACGAAATCGGTAACATGGAGTCAATCCGCTTTATGCTAGAATTCAGGCCGTTTTTGTCACTGTACCAACCATACCTGTTGCCATCAGCACACGGGTAATCCGGGAATCCATCACATGACTGTCATTAAACAAGACGACTTGATCCAGAGTGTAGCCGATGCGCTGCAGTACATCTCCTATTACCATCCACTGGATTTTATCCAGGCGGTTAACGAAGCTTACGAGCGCGAAGAATCACAGGCAGCCAAAGATGCCATGGCGCAAATTCTGATCAACTCGCGCCTGTGTGCGGAAGGTCAGCGGCCGATCTGTCAGGATACCGGTATCGTTACGGTGTTTATGAAGATTGGCATGAACGTGCAGTGGGATGCCAGCCTGAGTGTGACTGACATGGTCAACGAGGGTGTGCGCCGAGCTTATCTGCACCCTGACAATGTGCTGCGCGCCTCCATTCTGGCTGACCCGGCCGGTGCACGTAAAAACACCAAAGACAACACCCCGGCTGTTATACACATGGAAGTGGTGGCCGGTGATACCGTTGACATCACCGTCGCAGCCAAAGGCGGCGGCTCGGAGAACAAAGCCAAGCTGGTCATGCTGAACCCCAGTGACAGTATTGTGGACTGGGTGGTGAAAACCTTGCCGACCATGGGTGCTGGCTGGTGTCCGCCGGGCATGTTGGGTATTGGTATCGGCGGGACTGCGGAAAAAGCCGCGGTACTGGCCAAGGAAGCCCTGATGGACCCCATTGACATCCATGAGCTGCGCGCACGCGGTCCGCAGAACCGGGTTGAAGAACTGCGGCTGGAGATTATGGACAAGGTCAACGCGTTGGGTATCGGCGCGCAGGGCCTCGGAGGACTGACCACGGTACTGGATGTCAAAATCAAAGATTTCCCGACACACGCAGCGTCATTGCCGGTTGCCATGATTCCCAATTGCGCAGCAACACGGCATGCACATTTTGTTCTCGACGGTTCGGGTCCGGCGCATCTGACACCACCAAAACTGGAAGATTGGCCGCAAATTACCTGGGACGCCGGCCCCACATCGCGGCGAGTTAATCTTGATACGGTAACGCCTGAAGAAGTTGCAACCTGGAAGCCCGGCGAGACCTTGTTGCTCAATGGCACCATGCTCACCGGTCGTGATGCAGCGCATAAACGCATGGTTGAAATGTTTGCGCGTGGCGAATCTTTACCTGATGGCGTGGATTTAAAAGGTAAGTTCATTTACTACGTCGGTCCGGTTGATGCCGTACGCGACGAAGTGATCGGGCCGGCCGGCCCCACAACTGCAACGCGTATGGACAAGTTCACCGAGACTATTCTGGCTAAAACCGGCTTGCTGGGGATGATTGGTAAAGCCGAGCGCGGGCAGGCAGGGATTGATGCCATTCAGAAACACAAAGCCGTGTATCTGATGGCGGTGGGTGGCGCAGCCTACCTGGTGTCCAAAGCGATCCGCGAAGCGAGAATTGTGGCCTTCCACGATCTGGGTATGGAAGCCATCCACGAGTTTGTGGTCGAGGATATGCCGGTGACGGTGGCGGTGGACGTTAACGGCACGTCAGTGCATCGCACAGGACCGGCAGAGTGGCAGGCAAAAATTGCGGCGGCGCAGCCGATTACCGTGAAGTAATAACACTGCAGACAGGGTGATGTTTCCAGGGTCGCGATACGCCCGCACAGGTGGAACAAGGTATGAAATCAAAAGCAAAAGGTTGGCGGCGCTGGATTGCCGCCACGCGTTACTCGTGGCAGGGCATCAAGGCCGGCTGGAAGTCGGAAGCGGCAATCCGCCAGGAGATTGTTGCCATGGCGATTCTGTTGCCGGTGGCTTTGCTGGTTAATGTGAGCACTGCAGAGCGCGCGCTGTTGTTACTGACCCTGACCCTGGTATTGATTGTGGAGCTGTTAAACACCGGCATAGAAACGGTTGTTGATCGCTTAAGCGAGGATTTCCACGAACTCAGTGGCAAGGCTAAAGATCTGGGCTCCGCGGCAGTGCTGCTGTCGCTGCTGACCGCCACTGCGGTCTGGTTGCTGATAGTGCCCGCCAGTCTGTTTTGACCGCTGCCGTGAACCGCAGCAAATGTGTGCGACGGAAAAAATCGTAGGCCGCGTATAAATTCCCGAACTTACTTTCTTCTGGAGTTACAAACATGGCTACACGTCAATATCTCAAAAAAGTGATCAGTCTGAGTCTGGCTGTTGCGACGGCGCTGCCTTTGCTGGCAATGGCTCAACAAACCGAGCTGCCGCAGGCCGCTGCTCACAAGCACGCACAAGCGCAAGGGCAGCAGGGTCAAGGCCAACATCAAGGCCAACATCAAGGCCAACATCAAGGCCAACATCAAGGCCAAGACGACGGCCAGCGCCGTATGCAGAGTATGCAGATGTTCAGCAGTATCGACAGCAATGGCGATGGTGCGCTGAATTTTGAAGAATTCTCCGCGATGCCGCGACCAGAAAACCGCCCGCAGGGTGCGGATGACGATGCTGATGATGATGATGCCGTTGAGCAGCGTTTCACGCGGGCAGATACCGATGGCAACGGCTTGTTGTCACCCGATGAACTCCAGCAAGGGCAGCGTCGTGGTAACGGTGGCGGCATGCGTCCCCAGGGCCAGGGCGATATGCGCCAGGGCATGGAGAACATGACACCCGAGCAACGTGAACAAATGCGCGAGAGAATGCAGCAGATGTCACCCGAGAGACGTGAACAGATGCGCGAAAGAATGCAGCAGATGTCACCTGAGCAGCGCCAGCAGATGATGCAGCGCCGTCAGGGCTTTAATTCCGCACCGACAGCCCCGGCACTCCCGGCAGTCCCGACAGCACCTGCAGCACCAGCAGCACCAGCAGCGCCAACGTCGGATTAACCCGAAGGAATTTCCAGAGGCCATCGACAGTCGGCACATGTTAACGGACGAGCAGGTCATGACAGCCATCGCCGACGGTGATCAGCGTGTTTACGCGGATACCGTTCGGCAGCATGGTCGCGCAATCGGGTTCTATGCGTTCAGGATGCTGGGCAGCCAGGACAGCGCAGAGGATATCGCGCAGGAGACCTTTCTGCGTTTGTGGACACACGCGGATCGCTGGCAGTCGGACAAAGCCAGCCTTTCTACGTGGTTGCACAGAATCGCACACAATTTGTGTATCGATATGATGCGCAAGGACAAGTCGTCAAAAACCGACGAATATCAAGATGAAATGGCGGACCCGCGCCTCGGTGCAGAACAGCAGCAGGAAAGTGATGATCGTCATCAACGATTGCAATCGGCATTGATGATGTTGCCGGAACGCCAACGCAGTGCTTTGGTGCTGACGCACTATCAGGGACTGGGTAATCAGGCGGTCGCCAGTATTATGGACTTGTCGGTGGACGCTCTGGAGTCTTTGTTAGCCAGGTCCCGACGTGCACTGCGCAGCGCCCTCGCGGACTTGCAGGAGCCTGGGATTGTCAGACAAAAGCCAACGCAGTCAGGTAAGGACAAACTAGCCGGTCAATCGGGACCGGGGGAGCAGACATGACAATTTCCCTTCAACGGTTTGAGCAACTGCTGGATGCCTATGGCGCCAGCCCTCAGCGTTGGCCGGATCACGAGCGCGCGGCGGCGTTGCAGCTGCTCGAGCAATCCTCACCTGCAGCAGACTTGTGGCAGAGTGCGCAGTGGCTTGATCAGCAGCTTGATCAGCTGCCGGCACCTGACTTTATGTATTTGAATACGACGTTGTTAACAGGACCTCTGCCCGCGCGGCACAAAAAATGGACAGATCAACTGCTGGAATGGTTAATGCCTGCCCAGGCCCGCTCCGCCGCAGTGTTCTGGCGCCCGGCGGCACTGGCCTGTGTGCCGTTGATGATGGGGCTGGCAGTGGGTAACCAGTTGGAAATTTTTTCAGATGTCGATACCACAGACTTGTACAGTGTTGATATGGAAGAAACCGAGCTGGAGCTGATCTCGCTGGCTGACTATTCGGAGATTTTGCAATGAGACTGACCCAAAATAATGGTTTGCTTTGGATTGTGGTGGTTTCCCTCAGTATCAATCTGTTTTTTATAGGTACGCTGGCATCGCGCTATGTTGACAGCCAGGATTCGTCGGCCGCACCGGTCAATATGCGTTGGGTCATGCGGGATATGGAGCCGCAGGCTCGTGAGTTACTGCTGCCTCAGATCAACACCCAGAACGAAGAATTGCGACCTCTGAGAATGCAGATGTTCCGCGCGCAGCGTGAGGTTAACTTGTTGCTGGCTGCGGATCCGGTAGATCAGCCCGCCGTATTGGAGGCGTTTGGTCGGCTGCGGGAAGCGAATATGTTGTACCAGGAATTATCCCATCAACAACTGACCAGCATTTTTGCGCAGCTAACCCCGGAGCAACGTCAGCGGGCGTTCAGATTTATGTCAGAACGCAGAAATCCGTATGACGGCGGCGGCCGTTCAGGTCCGGATCCAGGTCCAGGTCCAGGTCCAGGTCCAGGTCGACCGTCTAGTCCTGAACCCCGGTAAGCATGTCCGCATACGGCGTATCAACCGGCAATAGAACTGGCCGCGCATAACCGGGAATGCAGATACTGCTGCGATTGATAGTCAGAGATGCACCGTCCAGCACCTGGTGGTCAAAGCGATAATCCACTTTCGCAGCGCCTCGCTGTGCCTGTTCATCGTACGCCCGCGTTGACTGCTGAACCTGTTCTTGTTTTTGCTGCCAGTGCTTCCAGGCATTTTCACCGTGGCGGTGTCTGAGCATTTTTTCTGTGACATGTGGCGCCAGGATGGAGGCGCTGGCATTGTTGCCGCCAAAACCTTTGGCGTTGAGTATCACCGCGTCCATACCGGTGCTCCCCACTTCCCGATGCTGTAGCAGGAAATCCAGATTGTGCTGATGAACGTCATGCGCAATCGATTCAGTGCTGGCAATGCCGGGAATGATGCCGTAACGCCACACGCCCAGACTGTTGACCAGTTGATCAGCCGACGCTGATGCCAATGAGTGCCCGAGGTAACTCTTTATGGCCGTGACCGGCCAGTGTTTGATCCCGAAAGTGCCTGCCA
>CANHAR010000078.1 GCA_947458495.1 Gammaproteobacteria bacterium
CCTGCGTTCAGGCTGGAGGGATTATCAGAAACATCACCCATAATCATTCTCACCAGTATCGTTGTGTCTGTTGATGCTCAATTTGAGGCCTCGGCTCTCGGAATTCAAGAGCCGCGACATTTAATTAAAAGATGATTATTGATAACAGAATTGTATCAGGCAAGAATCAATCAGCAACCTTGGGGAATGCTGACGGCTCAGTCTCGTAAACTAGCAAAGGCTCAGAATCTCCGTTGATTACAGCAGCATCTATCACCACTTTACTGACATTGTTCATAGAGGGGATTCGGAACATCGTCTCCAGCAATACGCTTTCCATAATTGAACGCAACCCGCGTGCCCCTGTTTTGCGCTCTTTGGCTTTTTTGGCAATCGCCTGAAGAGCATCATCACGGAACTGAATTTCAACATCTTCCATTTCAAAAAGTTTTGCGTACTGCTTTACCAGTGAATTCCTTGGCTCTTTCAGTATCCGCATCAGAGCGTCTAGATCAAGCTCATCTAGCGTAGCGATCATGGGAAGGCGACCAACAAATTCAGGAATCAAGCCAAACTTGACAAGGTCTTCGGGCTCTACATTTTTAAATGTGTCGCCAGGAAGCTTGTCCGCGTCTTTGCTTCGAACTTCAGCACTGAACCCAATACCGCTTTTCTCGGATCGATCACGGATAACCTTATCCAGGCCTGCAAAAGCACCACCACATATGAACAGGATGTTGGACGTATCCACCTGCAAAAATTCCTGTTGAGGATGTTTGCGCCCTCCCTGAGGCGGCACTGAAGCAATAGTACCTTCAATCAGCTTAAGCAATGCCTGCTGAACGCCTTCACCCGACACATCGCGGGTGATTGAAGGATTATCTGACTTCCGCGAAATTTTGTCGATTTCATCGATATACACGATGCCAATTTGTGCTTTTTCAACATCATAGTCGCACTTCTGCAACAATTTCTGAATAATATTTTCAACGTCTTCACCCACATAACCAGCTTCGGTCAACGTGGTAGCATCAGCAATAGTGAAAGGCACATCAAGCAAACGCGCCAGGGTTTCAGCTAACAACGTTTTCCCAGTGCCTGTCGGACCAATCATCAGGATGTTGCTTTTACCCAATTCAACATCGCCGCTTCGACGTTCATACCCAAGTCGCTTGTAATGGTTGTAAACCGCAACAGCCAATACTTTTTTGGCTTTGTCTTGCCCGATAACATACTCATCGAGTGTTTTCTTGATTTCTTCTGGAACCGGCAGCTTCTTGCGTCCTGATTCAGTCTCTTTTTCCTGAATTTCTTCACGAATGATATCGTTGCAGAGGTCAACGCATTCATCACAGACAAAGACTGAAGGACCCGCTATAAGCTTACGCACCTCATGTTGGCTTTTGCCACAGAAAGAGCAATACAACAATTTTCCGTTGTCATCACTCTTGTTAAAGCGATCATCTGACATGCAACTACTCCCGGACTCTACACGGCTCTGCGCGTAATCACCTTATCTATCAAGCCGTATGAGACCGCCTGCTCTGCATTCATGAAGTTATCACGCTCTGTATCACGGGCAACTTCGGCCAGCGTCTTACCAGTGTGAAATGCCATGATTTCATTGAGCTGTTGACGCATCTTGAGAATTTCATTAGCTTGTATTTCGATATCCGAGGCTTGACCCTGCGCGCCACCACTAGGCTGGTGGATCATCATTCGGGAGTTTGGAAGCGCAAAACGTTTACATTTTGCACCTCCAGTCAAGAGGAAAGCGCCCATGCTGGCGGCCTGTCCGATACACATTGTACTGACATCAGGCTTGATGAATTGCATGGTGTCGTAGATTGACAAACCTGCAGTAACAGCCCCGCCCGGTGAGTTAATATACAAATGTATGTCCTTGTCGGGATTCTCGGACTCAAGAAACAGTAGTTGCGCAACCACCAGATTGGCCATGTGATCTTCGACCGGACCTACCAGAAAAATTACCCGCTCTTTGAGAAGGCGTGAATAGATGTCATAGGCCCGCTCCCCTCTGGCCGTTTGCTCAACAACCATAGGGACTAAGTTCGATTCAATCAGTGACAACATCGATTCACTGCTAATACTTTCGGATCTTCTCATTGGCAAACATATCTCTTGCGTGTTTAGTCTGCAGAGCCTTCTAATTTGTCATCGGCCGACTCTGCTGCTTTTTTTGAAGACTTCTTCGAAACTTTCTTGTCCTTTTCTGCGCTCTCTTCGCCGTCAGCACCAGGTGCTTTAGGGCGCGTCAGCTCTTCATAACTGACGGTACGCTCAGTCAGAGTCGCCTGTTCAAAAATCACTTCAAATACCTGATCTTCGAGTACAGCGGACTCAACTGCGTCCAACTGGTCCTTATTGCTGTAGTACCAGTTGACGACTTCTTCAGGAGACTCATAAGTCGCTGCGATATCTTCAATGGCTTCACGCACTTTAGCGGCTTCAGCGCGCATACCGCGCTGCTTGATTACCTCACCCAGTATCAACCCCAGTTTCACACGCTTCTCGGCTTGTTCGCGAAACAATTCATCCGGCAACATAGACGGATCAAGGTTTTTCGCGCCGGCACCAAACTGCTGGAGAGCTTGTTGTCGCAGCACGTTAACTTCAGCAGAGACTAGCGCCTTTGGTACCTCAAGCTGATTTTGCTCGAGTAATTTTTCCATCACGGTAGTTTTCAGGCGATTTTTGCTTGCCTTACGCAGCTCGCGCTCCATGTTACTAGCGACTTCTTTACGAAAACCATCAAGCCCGCCTTCGGCGACTCCAAAGGCAGCAAAAAATTCATCATTCAATTTTGGCAGAACAGTTGCAGACACTTTACTTACTGCAACTTTAAAAACAACAGGTTTTCCAGCAACATCTTTGTTGCGATAGTCATCTGGAAAATTCAATTCGAGAGTTACTTCATCGCCAGTTTTTGACTTTAACAATCCTTTCTCGAACCCAGGGATCATACGATCGGAACCGAGCACCAGATTGGTTCCTTTCCCCGAGCCGCCCGGAAACTCTTCTCCATCAATAGTGCCGGTGAAATCGAGGGTGACCAGGTCACCGTTTTTGGCCTGCCTTTTTACTTCTTCCCAGGTCTGGCGCTGCTGACGAAGATTTTCGATCATGGTATCGATATCTTTATCAGTAACATCTGCGATCAGCTTTTCAGCCTTCACCGCAGCAAAGTCAGCCAGGTTAACCTCTGGGTAAACTTCGAATGTTGCAACAAATTCCAGATCCCTGCCTTCATCTAATGATTTGGGCTCAATCCTCGGCTGTCCAGCCGGCTTGATCTTCTGCTCGTTTACCGCGGCATAATAAGCTCGGCTCATCACGTCACCCAACACTTCCTGGCGGACTCCTTTGCCAAACCGGCTTTTGATAACGCCGGGAGGAATTTTACCTTTACGAAAGCCATTGATGCGGACAGTTCTGGCCGCCTCGGCCAGACGCGCTGCAACAGCATTTTCTATTTCTGCGGCAGGCACGCCGATTGTCATACGACGCTCTAATCCAGTGGTGGTTTCGATCGAAACTTGCATGAAAATTCCTCGCAGACCGTCATGCCCTTGGCGCACGGTCGGTATCAACGGTTGTTATAAGTCAGCTTAAAGAATTTCCACCAACTATATCAATGAGTTAAGTGGAAATCGGGGTATTTAGAAAGGCGCGATTGTCCCATATCACCTATCTTTATTCAATAATATTTACAGACTGGCAAAATCTGGGCAATTTGCGCCAGCCCCATTTTTTGTTGACTGGAGGGATACTATTGTTGAAAACCATGATCTACTACGGTCGTAAGCACAACAAAAAATTCACACGAAACCGGAGAGTTTGCCATGTATGATTACAACTCCCAACGCCATCGCCTGACTGACACCCCAAAAGCAGAATTCAAGAGTTCCGATAGAGTATTCAGTCGCGCCGACCTCTGGTATTTCCACACCCGGGAAGGTAAGGACGTCGGACCCTTCAGGTACCGTGATGAAGCTGAATTGATGCTGACCAAATTTGTTCAAGAGTTACAGCAAATTCAACTTGATGCAATGGTGAGCGCAAAACCTCATTTTCGCATCAGCGCAGTACTGGGTCGCAGGCAACAGAACTGAGGGCAAGCGACTTTCCGGCAACATTCATGATGTCCTGGGCAGAGCGGTTGATAAATAGCTGCCCCTGCCAACTGACCCTGTGTCGAGTGCGGAAATTCATTAAATCGGGCGTCAGTAAGTCTATAGCACCATCCGAACCCGCTGACCACTCACGCACCGGCATTACTAGGCCCGAGACAGGAGAAGTTTTTCGACTATAGCTCAAAATCAAATCCTGGGCCGCACCTGCACTACCCTGGCTCAAGGATTGCCTCGCAACTTCTGCCATTAAGGAACCGAACCTAGGATCATCGACCTGACCTTTGTCGGCATAACTGAGCTGTTCGCGCCAAGCTGATAAATATTCAACTTCATCTTTTTCCATACTGCGCGCACGTGTTAATAGCAGCAATCGAGTAATCGTCGTCGCAATCCCTCTGAGCCCGGGCCTTTCCGGCAGTCCAGATCGCAGGCGCAAGGGCTATATCAAGATAATCAACCTGATTTTCGGCTTTAAACACCGGGTTATTTCCAGCGCCAGCACGCTGCCGGCTCCCCAACTGACAAGACCCGCCTGATTAATATCCGAATAAATGATCAACTACTGATATTCCCCGACAAGATCACTAAAGTCATGTAGGGGTTTGAAGCTCGAATATCCGATACCGGGAAGATCGACTGCGATCAATCTGAAACCTTCAAAAAAGGCAGATTCATGCAATATTTTTTCTTCTACGCGAGACCCAGCCTGGTGGTGAAGGTAAACAAGTGGATAACCGTGACGGGCCCGTATTCACTTCAGGCCAGATCCCTGCCATCAGCCAGTTGCAGAACCTGAACCCGAACACGCTCGTCAGCGATAGATATTGAATCGCGTGCAGAGGATAGCGTGGCAATTTCATCCCTAGATCGAGCGGAAATACTGCTAACTTATTGATCTTTATGGTCCTGAAGGGTATGCGGGAAACATTCCCGCGTCAACAGCCTCACCTGCTTACCCCCGATATAGTTGTGGGATAAATTCCCACCTATGGCTATACTTTATGCATGAATTCTCAAAATCATCAGAACATCCCTGGTGAGGCTCCGGAAGCCCTGATTACGGCTATCAGGAAAATTCTGCGCCCCATTGTCCGACTGATTTTACATTTTCAAGTCTCTTATCCTTATCTGATTAGCCTGCTCAAATCCGTTTATGTCGAGGTGGCGAATGAAGAATTCGCACTGGATTGCCGACGTCAATCCAACAGCCGGATTACATTGCTGACAGGAGTTCACCGCAAGAATGTCAAAAGGTTGCGGGCCGAAGAGTCAGAAGCTGTTCTTGCTCCTCGGCCAATTTCTATTGGAGCGCAATGCATAGCTTACTGGCTTGGCAAGGATCGGTTTCGCAGCACTGATAACAGGCCCCTCCCCTTGCCGTTGAAAACCCCGTCAACCTCACCAAGGCAGGTTTGTTTTGATGATCTTGTGGAATCTGTGTGCCGACAGGACATCAGACCGCGGGTGATACTTTATGAGTGGATAAGACTGGGCATCGCTCACTTGGATGAACTTGACAGGATCGTACTCAACACCGGCGCATTTACGCCTGAAAAGGATGTTGATGAAAAACTATTCTTCTTTGGAAAAAATATTCAGGATCATCTGAATGCAGGCATCCATAACATCATGGGCAAAAAGCCTGCGTTTTTTGACCGCAGTGTTTATTACAACAAACTCAGCGAAGCCTCACTTGATGAACTGCAGTATCTTGCGGCGCAACTGGGTATGACGTCCCTGATAGAGATGAATCAGCGCGCCCTGCGTCTGCAAAAAAGCGACGCTGGCAACAATCAGGCGCTTTACCGGATGAATTTTGGTGTATTTCACTATAACGACCGTCAGGAAAAAATGTCAGCTCATCCGACAACCGACACCGGTACAGGAAAAACAGATGCAGATCAGGTGTCAATTCATGGTTGAAACAGTTTTGGCACTGCGGCGCTACCCGACAGCCATGATCATGATCATGGCCTTGTTTTTTGTCAGTCTGCTGGTAGCCGCGAACAGCATTAGTACCTTTTTGCAAAATGGTAGCGTCATCAATGGCGGTGGTGGTGATGACCAAGGCAGCGGGATGGGTGGAAACGGAAAGACCGGCTCGCCAGGCGACAATGGCTTTGGCGGTACAGGAGGTCCTTCTCCATTTATCGGCGACGCTGAACTTGGTATCGAGAACAACAGTCACGATAATCAACCGCCATCAAGCGACTCCGCACAAGATTGGCCCTCGCCCTGGCTTACCCGCGAACAGGAAACTGCAGCAATTCCTGCAGATATAGTGCCGTTGATCGAGTTGCGCCGGAACCTTCCCCAAGATCCGTTTCGACACAGTGAACTGCTGTCGCGACGTGAGCCGGACGCCCTGCGCATGTTGGATCCGAATGACACAACGCCATCACTTTACCTGCGCCAGTTGATTGAACTTTCTGATTCTAAGGATTTGTCAACCGAAACACCAAAACTGGAGATAAGCCTCCAGATTCCAGAGATTCCGGCGCCAGAACCGCTCTCCTTGCCTCTTTTTCAACAACAAGCGGAACCAACCGCAGATGAACTGGCGACAAGCAGTGCCGAACAATTACCCGAAATACTGACCGAAACTTCCCCGCCTGATCCTCGACAAAAAAGCGGGCGGGCCCAACGGCCTGAATTACCTCCTTTCCAATGAGTACGCCCGGCCGCGGACTGTGCCACTGTCGCACCCGCCAGACCACAACCGATGAGGATCTGATGTTTTTTTATTGACGATTTTTATGCGTTAACTGCGCGCCTACAGCTCTATCTGGACCTGCTGTGGAACCTGCAGCCAGATAAAGCGTTAGACTCCAGGCAGGTGAAACAGACCGCGAAAGATATGGGATGAGTTCATGTTTATCGCCACTGAATGCAGAAGCAGCTTCTGTGACGTCATACATCAGGCCATGCTGTAAAACGTCAGACACAGAGCCACTGGCACGCAAGGACAGATTCACAGAATCATTCATCTACTCGTAAACTGGCGAACGGTAGGGATAGCGATAACCGACGGACGCAAAGATGTTGACAGGACCTAACGGGAAATAAGCATCCAGTTGCGCACCTGCATCAGGGCGGCTGGTTCCCAGCCTACTTCGTTCGTCTGCCAACGGCAGTTTCAGATCAACAGTAAAATCAAAAAATGGCACATTTTCTGCTCACATTTTCTGCGCAAACAGGCAACTCGTAACTTGCACTCACCGTAGCATCACCTCCGCCCCGCTCTGAAACCGTTGCAGAGTTGCGCCCACCAACATTGCCCACATCGATGAGTACATTGCAAGGCCCGACAATCTCCAACATAGGCAAGGTTTCCCGCAGACGTTAGGAACTGAACGACACCTCATAAGTGTATGGAAAATATCGCACGCGGTTGGGGTAATCCTGACCGTAAAGACCGCGGCTGACATAGAGCCCTATTGCGGAACTCTGTCTGAATCCATCCGCTTCGACACCAACATTTTGCGCTTGCAAGGCTCCTCCCGATGTCATGATGAGAGTGACCACGGTTACTGCATGGGCAAAATGCCGCAGAAAACTCATCAGCTTGGTTTCAAATCCAGTGCGGCGGAATTGATGCAGTAACGCAATCCGGTTGGGGGCGGGCCATCATTAAACACATGTCCAAGATGCGCCTCGCACTGGGCGCAAACTACTTCAGTTCTGATCATTCCATGCGCAGTGTCGATGCGCTGCTTCAATGAAGTCTCAGACAGCGGCGTATAGTAACTGGGCCAGCCTGAGCCCGAATCGTATTTGGTAGATGAATCAAACAACGCACTCTCGCAAACCACACAGTGATACACGCCTGGCGTTTTGCAATCCCAATATTTGCCCGTGAACGCGGGCTCAGTTCCACATTCACACACAATACGGTAAGTTTGCGGATCGAGTTTTTCACGCAAACTCTCTTTGATTTCATTCACCTGCTTAGTCATAACTCACCATCTCCTTGCTCGTCATCCGGATGCAATGCCCTGGTGCGCTTTATGCCGGGCACTCCACTATCATTTTTCCTCCGGCAGTTTACAATAACGGCCCTCTGCGCACATCCCGGAATCAGCACCATGAAAAAAATCAGGCAGTCGGACAAACTGGCAAAAGTCTGTTACGACATTCGCGGCCCTGTTCTCGAAGAAGCCAAGCGGCTTGAAGAGGAAGGTAACCGGATTCTCAAACTGAATATTGGTAATCCTGCCGCTTTTGGTTTTGAGGCGCCTGACGAAATCATTCAGGATGTGATACGCAATTTGTCCAATGCACAGGGCTACAGCGACTCCAAGGGCTTGTTCTCTGCGCGCAAAGCCATTATGCAAGAGTGCCAACAACTGGGTATCGATGGGGTTGATATAGATGACATCTACCTGGGCAACGGAGTCAGCGAACTGATCGTAATGGCGATGCAGGCGCTGCTGAACAACAGCGATGAGGTGCTCGTTCCGGCGCCCGACTACCCATTGTGGACTGCTGCAGTTAGCCTTGGTGGCGGCACACCAGTTCACTATATCTGTGATGAAGCATCAGACTGGTTTCCGGATATCAAAGACATTGAAAAGAAAATTACACCTAAGACGCGCGCTATAGTCATCATCAATCCCAACAACCCGACAGGGGCTGTTTACAGTCAGGATATGCTTCTCGATGTGATTCGTGTAGCGAGAAAACACGGATTGATTATTTTTGCTGATGAAATCTACAGCAAGATTCTATACGACGGTGCAGTACACACACCGATAGCATCCTTGTGTGATGACCTGCTGATTGTCACTTTTAACGGACTTTCCAAGTCTTATCGGCTGGCAGGTTTTCGCTCAGGCTGGATGATTTTGAGTGGCGCAAAGGAGAAGGCCGGCAATTACATTGAAGGACTCGAAATCCTGTCCAACATGCGATTGTGTGCCAATGTACCTGCCCAGTTTGCAGTGCAGACTGCGCTTGGAGGCTATCAGAGTATCAACGAGTTGATTCTACCCGGTGGCCGTTTGCGTGAGCAGCGCGATGTAGCGTGGAACATGTTAACCCAGATCCCTGGCGTGACCTGTGTAAAACCTAAAGGTGCAATTTACATGTTCCCCAAGTTCGACCCACAGATGTATCCGATCGCTGATGATCAGCGCTTTATCCAGGATCTATTGGAGCGTGAAAAGATACTGTTGGTGCAAGGCAGTGCATTTAACATCAATGACACACAGCATGTGCGCGTTGTGTTTTTGCCAACTATCGATGTATTGCAGCAGGCTATCGGCAAAATCGAGCGTTTCCTCGGGAAGTGGGCTCAGACCTACTAGATGTTTTTTAGGGGTATAACGGAAGTAAGCGGCGCGGGTCACCCTGTTTTGCAGATGGGAATTTTCTAAGCCGGTAGCACAAACCCCGCCGCATGTAACCAGACTGACAATTGAGGACTGATGCCCGCCGCATGAATATGTGTTGCGCCGAACTCTCTGCGTGCGCTGAGATCTGCACGAATACTGTCAAAAACCTCTGCTCCTGCGCCGGCATCCGAGCTGAAAGATGTGGCCTGATAAATATCTTTAAAACGACGGCTCACTGCCTTCGGTGAAAACGCCTTGGTGACTATACCGGCAAATATTTGCTGATCGGACCCTTTGCGGACCATCAAATTTGCAAAATCTCCCTCATAACACTGATCGTGCATGCGCATCGCACCCGCTGAGTGTATGGGTATTTTTAACTTTTCAAGCGCAAAGTGTTTTATCAGTGCGGCAGCAACCACTTTAGTCGAAGCCAGCTTGGCTTCAACGCTGTAGCCGGCAATATGCGGAGTACCAATAAAAACCTTTTGCAACAACTGTGGAGAAGGTTTGGGCTCATTCTCCCAGACATCCAGGATGACGCGCTGCTGCGGACACTGCTGAAGATGTGCAAGCAGAGCTTTGTTGTCGATGACTTCACCGCGACCTGCATTCACAATAATCGCTGCAGGATTAATTTTTTTCAGTCGATGCTCATCAAGCATGTGGTATGACGGATAACTGCCGTGATCTGTTAGTGGTGTATGCAGACAAATGACATCCGCCTGCAGAGCCGTGTTCAATTCAACATAGCTGACCCCGGCAAGAATCTGCTGAAACGGGTCACACGCAACACAAGATATCCCCAATGCGGTCAGCTTAGTTAAAAGCACAGAGCCAACATGGCCAACTCCAATGACAGCGACAGTCAACTGCCACAAGGGCAGATTCTCTTCTAGCATCAGTTCCGCGAGCGATGCAATAACATACTCAGCCACTGCATTAGCATTGGCACCGGCGGCATCAGCAACCGCGATGCCATTGGCGGCCAGCCATGGCAGATCCAGATGATCGGTTCCACTAGTTGCTGTTGCCACAAAACCAACCTGCGATCCTTTGAGCAAGTGTTCATCCACCCGCGTAACGGATCTGACCAGCAAGGCATCCGCGTCCACCAGATCTGCAGCGCAAATGGCGCGGCCGGGTTTAAGCACCCAATCAATGCCTTTAGGCAACCGTGTGGTCAACTCCATAATGTTTTTGTCTGCGACTATCTTCATGGGCTTAGTGATGCTCTCCTCGCACTGATCGACTCAAGCTGCGTTAAAAAACGTTGGATGTGTGCTGGCAGGATGTCCATATCGTGTAGTAGTGACTCAAAGGCTGTGACAAGAGGCGGCCGGGGCATCAAATCTTGCACATTGATGGCCGCAAAGCTCTCTTGCTCTGGAACCTGTTGAACAATCGTGGCGAGTTTACGACTTAACATCGCCAACTGCTGATGCTTTTGCAACAAATCCGCACAGCGTGACGCACCGCGCATGGCAAGCAGGGGCACTTGATCTAACCGTGCAAACACACAGTCAAGATCTGCGTATTGCTGCAACAATGCCCGGGCAGCGACAGGGCCGATGCCCGGCACACCCGGTATGCAATCAACACTGTCTCCGGTTAACCCGATGTAACAAGGAAACTGTTCAGGCCAGATACCGGTGTGATCAAAAATGTCTTGGCGATTTTTGTGAATACCCGCGTAAAAATCCCATAAACGATCTTCAGGACGACTCAA
>CANHAR010000079.1 GCA_947458495.1 Gammaproteobacteria bacterium
CAAAAATGAGCTGGGGCAAACGCCCGTTATGCGCGCCGTCAAGCAGGCAGAAACCCGTCTGCTGGCAAATCAGCAAACCAAAACCTACGTCGCGCCAGCTGGACAGGATAGTTTTAATCATCTGATTGCCGGCCTGATCTTTGGTGATGCGCTGCGGGATCAGTTAGGCGGACGGCGGGTGACTTTTCAGACGCCTGGCGGCTGCGGTGGTTTACGGCTTGGCGCAGAATTCCTGCAAAAAGTTAAACCCGGCGCAAAAATCCTGGTCAGCGATCCTACCTGGGCCAATCACATCCCGTTGCTCGGCGAAGCCGGCCTGCAAATCAGCAAATATCCCTACTACGACTACCAGAATCATGCCATCCGCTTTGATGCCATGATGGATAGCCTGGCCACTGCAGGACAAGGTGATCTGGTATTGTTGCATGGCTGTTGCCACAACCCGTGTGGAGCCGATCTGGATCAACAGCAGTGGCAGACAATTGCCGCGCTTGCGCAGAAAAATGGCTTTACACCCTTTATTGATCTCGCCTATCAGGGATTGGGAGATGGCATCGTCGAAGACACCTACGGCGTGCGTTTGCTGGCCGAGACTTTGCCCGAACTGGTTGTGGTGAGTTCCTGCTCCAAAAACTTTGGCTTGTACCGCGAGCGCACCGGATCATTGACGGTGATCAGCGGAAACGCAGCATCCGCCAAGGCCGCTGGCAGCCAGATTGCCTCTATCGCCCGCAGTATCTATTCGATGCCGCCAGATCATGGCGCCGCAGTCGTGATTGAAATTCTGGGAGACAGCACACTGAACGCGGACTGGGAAACTGAGCTAACTGAAGTGCGCAACCGCATCAATGGATTACGGACAGAACTGGTTAACGCCCTGGTAGCAAAAGGCATAGACCGGGACTTCAGTTTTATTCAGCGTGAAAAAGGCATGTTTTCGTTCCTGGGCCTGAGTGTTGATCAGGTACACAGCCTGATCAACAACTACAGTATTTATCTGGTCGATTCCAGCCGCATTAATATCGCTGGCATCAACCATAGCAACCTGGACTATCTGGCAGACAGCATCAAGCAGGTGCTGTCCGCCTGACGTTAAACGCGAACGGTCAACACATCACAACCAATGCCGTGTAATACGGCGTTGGCTGTGGAACCCAATATAGCCCGAATCGGATTGTGTCCGTGACTGCCAATGACCAGAAGGTCTGTAGAGGATTCCGCTACCAGCTTTTTGATCTCAGTCGCAGCTTTACCCGACAAAAAATGCACACTGCCAGCCGCAATGCCATGCTTGGCCAACGATTTACGCAACGTGTCTGCCACCAAGGTCTGGTGCTGTTTCTGAATCGTCTCAAAATCTGCCATGTTCAGCTCAAATGAATAACTGCCCAACAACGGTTCAAATACCAGCACCGCACTCAACACGGCTTTATTGGCAGCCGCTATCTCAACCGCCTTTTTAACAATCGTGTCGGACTCGTCCGATCCATCAATCGCAACCAGCACTTTTTTGTAATGGGACATAAGGTGAGTCTTCCTTTGTGGATATTAAAAACGCCGCCTGTTTAGCAGCGCTGTCTGGATCATAGTTAAATAATTGCAATCGCTCAATGAACCAAATCCATTGCCACATTTATGTCCTAACTATTTGATGCAGATCAAAATTTGAAGGGCAATTGTGCATGAATATCTGTTTGCGGGCGCGGTACCAAAGCAGTAACGAGGCACCACAATCCTGCATCTAACTTCATTTGAGTTACTGGAGACTGATAATGGAAGACAGAATAATCGCAAGAAATATTGGCCTGACGGTTGGCGTCATCATGATGGTTGCACTGGGCTTGGTCACGCTCTCTACCATCATTGGCAACACACTCTGATTAGCTTACTGGTAGTGTTGCCAACCATGTCCATAAAAATTGCCGGGGCTTAACGCCGCCCCGGAAGGACACCTTTGAGTTCGTCGGCCAGCTTCCGCAATGCCGTCTCAGTCGTTGGCCAATCGATGCAGGCATCGGTAATTGAAACACCATAGCGGATTTCCTGCGGGTCGGCCGGTATGGGCTGGTTGCCGGCACAGATGTTGCTCTCCACCATCACGCCCATGATTGATTTGTTCCCGGCAACAATCTGCTGAGCAACATCCTCCAGCACCTCTAGTTGCAACTCGTATTGCTTGCGAGAATTGCCGTGACTGCAATCCACCAGAATATTCTCTGGCAAAGCCGCCTTACGCAACTCTGCCTCACAGGCCGCTACAAACGGTGCCTGAAAGTTTGGCTCCTTGCCGCCGCGCAGAATGACATGACAATGCGGGTTGCCCGATGTTCTGAAGGCAGCAACACGGCCATTTTCAGTGACACTGATAAATGTGTTGACGGCACTGGCGGACCGAATAGCGTTAACCGCAACGGACAAACTTCCATCAACATTGTTTTTAAAACCAACCGCTGAAGAAATGCCGCTCGATAACTTCCGATGCGTAGGCGATTCTGTAGTCCGTGCCCCAATGGCTGTCCAACTCACAAGATCCTGAAGATACTGAGGGGAGATGAGATCCAGCGCCTCGACGGCAATCGGTAGTCCCAGCGCGTTGATATCCAGCATCAATTGCCTGCCGATTCTTAACCCATGCTCTATGCGGTGACTACCATCCAGATAGGGATCGTAAATCAAGCCTTCCCACCCGACCGTGGTACGCGGTTTCTCAAAATAAACCCGCATCATGATCATCAAGGTGTCTTTGAGCTCATCCGCCAGCGGCTTCAGCAAACGTGCGTAATCCATCGCCAGCACGGTATCGTGGATAGAGCAAGGTCCAACCACAACCAACAGTCGGTGATCCTTGTTGTCAAGGATGCCTTTAACGCTGTGGTGTCCATACAGAACTGTATCCAGAGCATCGCCGTTTAAGGGCATTTCTCGCTTGAGCTCGGCAGGAGTGGGCAACTCCTCCTGCGAAATAATGTGCAAATTGTCTACTTCCCGCGTTTTGGCTGACATAACTACTTTCCTGAGATTTACAAATTTCCGCTCTATTCTGGAGACTGAGCACTATGCAAGCAAGTTGGGTGGATTACACGCGGCGCTTGTTATGCCTGTCTCCTAAAATCGGCCGCCCTCATACCAGTGAGGAACAAGACTGCAAGATATGTCACCAGACCTGCAACGCATACAACGGCGAGCGTGGTCGCACGCTGAGCCACTGGCCATTCAAGCCACATGCGCCAATCGCCTGCTACCCAGACCAATATACCCGCCATAAGCACATTGGCTAACAGCATTCTCGCCAGAAACAGACCCCAGCCGGGCTGAAATTGATAAATGCCGCCACGCCATAAACCAAACAACAGCAGTCCGGCATTCAAAAATGCCGCCAGGGATGTAGCCAGCGCCAGTCCGGTATGAGCGAAATCCAGTACAAACACCAACAAAATATTCAGAACCATATTCACAACCATGGCCACAATGCCAATGCGCACCGGCGTGCTGGTGTTCTGCCTGGCGTAATAGCCTGGCGCAAAAACCTTGATGGCCATAAACGCAGTTAATCCAAGTGCATATGCTTGCAGACTGAGTGTTACCTGAGTCACGTCAAAAACATCAAAATTGTCATTCTGAAACAAAGTGATGATCATCGGCTGAGCCAGCAGGACCAGCGCCAGTGAAGCTGGAATGGCAATCAGCAAAATCAGCCTGAATGCCCAATCCAGCAGGGCAGCAAACTCGTGTGATGATTTCTCCGCGTGGCGGCGTGACAAACTTGGCAGAACAACGGTTGCCACCGCCACAGCAAAAATTCCCAACGGCAGATCCATCAACCGTTCGGAGAAATACAACCAAGAGATACTGCCAGATACCAGCAATGACGCGATAACCGAATCCAGCAACAGATTGATCTGACTCACTGAGACGCCAAAAAGCGCAGGCACCATCAACCTGAGTATGCGGCTGACCCCCTCATGCCCGCGCTGAAATCGAGGTCTTGGCAATAAGCTCATGCGCGCGAGAAATGGCAGTTGAAACAAGAATTGGCTGATACCGGCAATCATCACGCCCCATGCCAAAGCAATTTCAGGCTGATCAAAATAGGGGCTCAATATCAAAGCAGAACCGATCAGTGAAACATTCAACAGCGAAGGTGTTAATGCAGGCACCGCAAAGCGGTCGTAACTATTTAGAATTGAAGCAGCAAACGCGGTCATCGAAATCAAAAACAGGTATGGGAAGGTGATCCGCAACATATCGACAAACAACGCAAACTTGGCAGGCTCGTCGGTAAACCCATAAGCGATTGGCCAGGCGACCAGGGGAGCAGCTGCTACCACCACCACGCTGACGACCAACAGGATGGTACCAAGATATGCAGCCACCACATTGATTAAGGTCTGCACCTCTGCCAAGGTTCGCTGGCTTCGATACTCTGATAGCACCGGCACAAATGCCTGGTTAAAGGCACCCTCGGCAAACAATCTGCGCAGAAAATTGGGTATCTTGAAAGCCAGAAAAAATGCGTCAGAGCCATCTCCGGGGCCAAACACGCGAGCCAACACGATATCTCTAACCAAACCGAGCATGCGCGACACAAACGTCATGCTGCCGGTGATTGCACTTGAACGCAGCAATCCTGCGCGAGCCTTTGGAGGCTGGGCCGGATCAGCAACGTGCGATACATCCCCTTTCTGGCGGTTCTCGTCCTGTCCGGGCTCAGGTGCATTGGAACTGGAACTGCTCACGTTGAAGTCTCTTTCTCTCGTTTCAGCATTCCATTATGCTGCGCTGTGCGCATTATGGGCACCCTGACAATAAAAAACGATATAAAAAAGCACTAAAACTTCAGAAGAATAACCCATGGACAAAACACAACGAATTAATCGATGGCGGGCGATTGGCCCTGGAATGGTGATGGCTTCCGCTGCTGTCGGTGCATCACATCTGGTGGCCTCTACCCAATCAGGCGCTTTGTTTGGATGGCAGTTGCTGTGGCTGATTGTCCTCGTAAATGTATTCAAGTACCCGTTCTTCCGTTTTGGTATTCAGTACACACTGATCAACAACAAAAGTCTGATCGAAGGTTATCAGCAAAAAGGTCAAGGCTGGCTGATTGCATTTACCGTGCTTAATCTGATTGCGGCGGTCGTGAATACTGCTGGTGTATTACTGCTGACCGCTAGCCTGTTGCAGTACTTCATTCCTGGAGACCTTAGTCTGACCGTCCTGTGTCTGTTGCTGCTTGGAATCTGTCTGAGTATTTTGCTCGCCGGGCATTATCGGGTACTCGACGGATTATCACGCTTGCTGATGCTGGCGCTGACTGTCTGCACCTTTGTGGCGCTGTTTATCGCTTGGCGCAACGGACCCATGGCACCAGCAGATTTTGTCAGCCCGTCTCCCTGGCAGCTGTCTGCGTTGGCATTTATCGTAGCGACAATGGGCTGGATGCCTGTGCCTATTGAACTTTCAGCTATCAATTCGTTGTGGTTACGCTCAAAACAAAAACTCACCACAGTGTCACTGTCTGACGGGCTTTTTGACTTTAATCTCGGCTACGCGATAGCGGTGGTGCTGGCAGTTGCATTTGTGGCCTTAGGCGCACTGCTGCAACATGGCACCGAACAACCAATCGCGATGGCCAGTGCTGCATTTGCTCAACAACTGGTATCAATGTATGCCTCTACGATTGGTGATTGGTCTCGTCTGTTCATCGCATTTATTGCATTTATGTGTATGTTCGGAACAACCTTGGCCGTATTGGATGGTTATGCAAGAACCCTCAACGAGTCCTTCAGCCTGATGTTCAAACGCCAGCACGCCCCAAAGTCGTGGGCGCTTAGCGCATGGACGCTGCTCCAGGCTGCGTCCGGTATGGCCATCATTCTGTTCTTTCAGACCGCACTGAGCCCCATGCTGACATTTGCCATGACTCTTGCATTTATCACCACACCATTTTTCGCCTGGCTGAATTTCAGCCTGATCCGTGGCAGTGGTATATCCGGATTCATGAACGGATTGGCATGGGCTGGCATGGTTTACCTGTCAGGATTCAGTCTGCTCTACATCGTGTGGTACCTGTTCTGGCGTTGATAGAACACCAGAACAAGACCACACCATGCTGCACAGGCTATTTGTTCAGCACACGAAGCATCCACGCAGTTTTCTCGTGGATGCGCATCCGATCTGAAGCGAGCGAAGCCGTTGACTCGTCGCTGGCTTGCTGTGCAAGCTTGAGGACGTGGCGACAGGTTTTTACCAGTTGCTCGTGACCGGATGTCAGTATGTCAACCATGGTTTTGCCATCTGGAACTCCATCGATTTCTTTGATAGCACTCAGCCTTGATAGCTCTTTGTAAGTGCCGGGTGCAGGCACATCAAGCGCGCGGATACGTTCTGCAACTTCATCCACAGCTAACGCCAGCTCCGTGTAATGCTCCTCAAACATCAGGTGTAATTCTCTGAATTGCGGCCCCTCAACATTCCAGTGAAAGTTGTGCGTTTGCAGATAAAGGGTATAGGAATCCGCCAAAAGGTGCTTGAGCCCTTCGGCGATAGCCAAACGATCAGGTTCACTGATTCCGATATCAATTGTGCTCATAAAAACTCCTTCTTAAAGTACTCATAGAGGCTTCTGCAAAGATTGTTATCCTGAGCTTAACACAGGTGCTGGCTTCTGTCGGACTAGGCTGAAGACCATTTGCAAAAGCCAGATGCTGCGGATTAGAGCCTTGACAAGAGTATCGATTGCCGGCATAGTACCGCGTCTCAAAATTCGCCACACGTTGACAGTATCTCAAGGAGCATCAGTTGGCCAACACTGCACAAGCCCGCAAACGCGCGCGTCAAAATGAAACCGCTCGCCGCCACAACGCCAGTTTTCGTTCCATGGTTCGTACCTACATTAAAAAGGTAGTTGCTGCGATCCAGGAAGGTAATTATGACAATGCAACAGCCGCTTATCAGCGTGCAGTTCCTGTCATTGATCGCATGGCCGATAAAGGCATTATCCACAAGAATAAGGCAGCCCGGCATAAAAGCCGTCTCAACACCGCAATTCTTGCTTTGAAATCAGCCTGATCAGGCCTTGGCGGCTGCATACTCAGACGCCATTTATAATCACCTGAATCATGCAAGACTAGAGGCTGCCATTTTTAAGAGCAGCCTTTTTAGTGCGTGCGCATCTTTAGTATCAATCACCTGAAGAAATAAGTTTTTTACCGTTATTCTGTTAAAACCAGATTGTCACGGTGAATCATCTCTTCATCACCCAGATAACCCAGAATGCTTTCGATCATACGGCTGGGCTGACGCACCAGTTGTTCCGCTTCGCGGCTATCATAGTTAACCAGACCCCGCGCAATTTCCTTGCCCGCTTCGTCCTTGCAGACGACAACATCGCCGCGATCAAACGGACCTTTGACAGATACAACGCCCACCGGCAACAAACTGCGTCCGGACTCTGTAAGCACCTTGACTGCACCGGCATCAAGCACCAATTGACCTTTGGCCTTTAACTGTCCTGCCAGCCACTGCTTTCGGGCAGCCATCGGTTGTTTTTCAGGCAACAGCAAAGTGCCAATTGACTCACCTTTGTTCAACCGAATCAGTACGTCGGTTTCTCTGCCGTTTGCAATGATTGTGCGAGCACCAGACCTTGCGGCAAGGCGTGCAGCTGTAATTTTTGTGATCATGCCGCCACGACCCAAACTGCCACTTCCGCCGGCCATCTGTAACAGCCTGCTATCCTCTGCCATCGCTTCACTGATCAATGGTGCGTCCGGGTTAGAGCGCGGATCAACCTCATGCAATCCTTTCTGGTCAGTGAGAATCACCAGAGTGTCAGCACCGAGAAGATTGGCAACCAATGCACCCAGAGTATCGTTATCACCAAAACATAATTCGGCAGTAGCGACCGTATCATTTTCGTTGATTACCGGCACTACGCGCATCGATACAAGCCCGGCCAGAGTGCTGCGGGCATTAAGGTATCGTCTTCGATTGGAGAGGTCATCGTGGGTGAGCAGCACCTGCGCCGTATGCACACCATATTGTTTGAAGCTGGTCTCATAGGTCTGGATCAAACCCATCTGACCGACAGCAGCGGCTGCCTGCTGTAAATGAATCTCCTTAGGGCGCGACTTTAAACCCAACCGCGCCACGCCTTCAGCAACTGCACCTGATGACACCAAAATCACTTCGATACCACTTTGCTGCAGAGCAACAAGTTGTCTGACCCAGTTTTCAATCCCGACACGATCAAGCCCTGTGCCATTATTGGTAATCAGGGAACTGCCAATTTTTATTACCCAACGACGCGCCAATTAAAAATCCTCGTCAAAGTCGTCAAAATCATCCACATCATCCGGATCTTCAGCAATTCGCCGCTCGCGACTGCGCTCGATACTGCGCCTGATCTCGAACTCCATCTGCTGGTCACTGACCTTATGCAACTCAATATAATCAGGATCCTGCTCAAGGCGTTCTCTGTGCAATTCAACGGAGCGCATGATGTCCTGACACAATTTCTGGCAACCGGTACCATCAATCGCTGCAATTCTATAAACCGGAATATCCCAGCCGAGCTCATCAACAAAACGCTGCTGCAATGCATCCAGGGTTTCATCATCGGCCATATCTGACTTGTTGAGGACCAGCCACCGCTCCTTTTTTGCCAAGGTCTCGCTGAATCCAGCCAGCTCATCAACAATAGCACGGGCTTGCGCGACCGGGTCTACATCCTCGTCCATGGGCGCGGCATCAATCATGTGTAGTAACAAGCGCGTACGTGATAGATGCTTCAGGAAGCGAAATCCTAATCCTGCACCATGAGAAGCGCCCTCGATCACCCCGGGAATATCTGCCATTACAAAACTGCGCTCAAGCTCAATTCGCACAACACCTAACCCTGGCACCAACGTCGTAAAGGGATAGTCAGCAACTTTAGGGCGGGCAGCAGACACTGCTCGCAGCAAGGTAGATTTCCCGGCATTTGGCATTCCCAGCAAGCCGACATCCGCCAAGACTTTGAGCTGCAGCTGCAGAGTACGTACTTCGCCATCGCTACCTTTGGAGGTTTTGGTAGGAGCCCGGTTAGTGCTTGATTTGTAACGCGTATTTCCGAGACCGTGAAACCCGCCGCGAGCTACCAGTACCTTCTGGCCTTCTTCGGAAATATCAGCTATTAACTCCTCGGTATTCTTGTCAACCACAGTTGTCCCTACCGGAACCCTGACCACAAGATCATCTCCGGCACGGCCAGTGCAATTCGCGCCCATGCCACCTTGACCAGCTTGAGCAATGTAGCGGCGCTGAAAGCGAAAATCGACCAAGGTATTCAGCGCCAGATCACCGATCAGATAAACACTGCCGCCATCACCGCCATCGCCACCATCGGGGCCACCCTTGGGGATAAATTTCTCCCGACGAAAGCTCATGCAGCCGTTGCCGCCCTTGCCGGCTTCTACAACGATCTCTGCTTCATCTACAAACTTCACGTATATTTCCGCCCATATAAAAAAGCCCCGTCGACTGACAGGGCTTTATTTTTATCTTTGGCACCAGCTTAAACAGAATCCTGATTCACGATCTCTCAGGTCACCCGTTCACAGCGCCGGATGCGCTCAAGCAGTCACTATGCTGACGTACTTGCGGTTGTTTGCACCTTTAACTTCAAACAGCACTTTGCCTTCCGCTGTTGCAAACAAGGTATGGTCTTTACCAATACCGACATTGCGACCGGGGTGGAAGCGTGTGCCACGCTGACGGACAATAATGTTTCCAGCCAATGCGTGTTCACCACCAAATTTCTTGACGCCAAGTCGTTTGGCTATCGAGTCACGGCCGTTACTGGTACTACCGCCTGCTTTTTTATGTGCCATTTTCTATATCACTCCAAGCCTGACTCAGGCGTTGATACCTGTAATACGAACCTCAGTAAACCACTGACGGTGGCCCTGACGCTTACGGTAGTGTTTACGACGATTAAACTTGATGATCGTGACTTTTTTTGCACGACCCTGAGCAATCACTTCCGCTGTTACTGTGCTGCCTTCAACGTAAGGAGCGCCAATCTTCACAGACTCGCCTTCACCTACCATCAGCACTTTGTCAAAGTTTATCAGCTCACCCATTGGCACTTCGATCTTTTCCAACTTCAGTGTTTCGCCTTCAACAACACGGTGCTGTTTGCCACCACTTTCAATAACCGCGTACATATCAAACTCCAGTATCAGGTAACGTCAGCCCCGGCAATGGCCGATGTGCTATAAGCTTTAAGGGCGGGCATTCTACGAGAAGCACGCGCTGCAGGCAAGTACTTATCAATGATTTATCGTCTTGACACCTGACGCCTCCCCCCCTAGCATTGCCGGCGCATTAACACTTAAGCGTACTTGAGCTCCGGTCAACCCATGCACAAAAATATCCGCGCGGCAGTCGCCACCGATTTCGAGGCTGTCAACACCTTTATTATTGGGCAACTGCATTCCAATGTGGATCTGGTCGAAAACATCGGCCATTACATCACCAATGCGGGCGGCAAGCGTATGCGACCGGTGCTGGTACTGCTTAGCGCACGGGCTTGCGGCGCTAATGGCAACGATGCGGTTAAACTCGCAGCCGTCATTGAGTTCATTCACACCGCCACCTTGCTTCATGACGATGTTGTGGATATGTCAACGATGCGGCGAGGGCGTCCGACTGCCAACGAGCAGTGGAACAATCCATCCAGTGTGCTGGTCGGTGACTTTATCTACTCTCGCGCTTTCCAGATTCTGGTCAGCATCGGCCATATCGGTATCATGCAGGTCATAGCTGATACTACCAATGTGATTGCCGAAGGCGAAGTACTGCAGCTTCTCAACAAACACCGTGTTGACACCACTGAGGCAGATTACCTGCGCGTCATCAGTGACAAGACCGCCGTTCTGTTTCAGGCTGCGGCGTACTGCGGTGCGCTGATAGCTAACGCGGATACTGTCCTTCAGATTGCTCTTAAAGAGGCCGGCATGCATATCGGGCTCGCATTCCAGTTAGTCGACGATGCGCTTGACTATGACGGCAACACAACCGAACTGGGCAAAAACATCGGAGATGATCTGGCAGAGGGCAAGCCTACATTGCCGCTGATATTTGCGATGCAACACGCCAGCGATGAAGAACA
>CANHAR010000080.1 GCA_947458495.1 Gammaproteobacteria bacterium
GACACCAGAAACTTGGCCATGCCAACGCAAATCTGATCAGAGCCTGACGTAGGGACATTGGCTGATTGTTCATATCCAACGCCCGGATACGCCAGGCGATCATTCCCAAGGTCTGACCGGTGCGCCGCCAGAACCAGACATAAAAGCAGGTCATCGTGCTGACCATCATCAATAGTTGCAAGAGCGACAGCAGTCGTGGGGTTACCACTTCGCCTTCAATCAACACGCTGGTGTTATCTGCAAAAATACCGAACGAAAAAATAATGATGTAACCCAGAATCAGCCATATCGATAAGACCAGAAATATATCGTAGAGCAAGGCTGCCAGCCGACGCAGCAAGCCTGCGCGGGGCAGTTGTGCAAGTTCGTGATCCGCAATGATGCGGCGTTCAATCTTGGATTTGGACATTATCAGACGCACCGTGCCAGCCATTTTGAGGGCAGTGAGTATAGCCCAGGCTTATGCCACACAGGTAATCAGAACAATGCGACCCTGACGGCCTGCCTTATGATCATCAAGAGTATCTGCTAGAATCCCGAGCCTAATCCAGCCAAGGAATCTGATCAGGTATGAACGCACAGACACAACGCAGGCACGTTCAGCTTCTCGACACAACTCTCCGCGATGGGGAGCAGACTCAGGGTGTTTCATTTGCAGCCAAAGAAAAGCTGCAGATTGCGCGTGCGTTGCTGCAGGCTCTGAAGGTTGACCGCATTGAGGTTGCCTCTGCAAGGGTCTCTGAGGGAGAACAAGAAGCGGTCAAAGCCATCAACGCCTGGGCAGCGCAGGAGGGCTTCCTGGAGCGGGTTGAAGTGCTGGGGTTTGTTGATTACACACTGAGTGTGAACTGGATCTGCCAGGCCGGAGGCAAGGTGATCAATCTGCTGGCCAAGGGCAGTGAGAAGCATTGCCGCGAACAATTGGGCCGCACGCTGGCTGAACATATCTCCGATATCAAACGCACTGTTGCCTACGCGCACGAGAAAAATCTGCTGGTAAATATGTATCTGGAAGACTGGTCCAATGGCTACAAAGACAGTCCTGACTACGTGTTTAATCTGGTTAACGGTGTCACTGATATTGGCATACGTCACTTTATGCTGCCGGATACCCTGGGCGTCATGACGCCCGACGAAGTGTTCAGCGCACTCACCGATATGCAAACGCGCTTCCCTGATCTTAAGTTCGATTTCCACCCCCATAACGATTACGGACTGGCAACCGCTAATGTCATGGCCGCTGTTAAAGCCGGTATCAGCACAGTCCACTGCACCATCAATTGTTTGGGTGAACGCGCCGGAAACGCCTCGCTGGCTGAAGTCGCCGTGGTGTTAAAAGATAAAATGGACATACAGTTATCGATAGATGAAACACGAATCGCCATGCTCAGCCGCATGGTGGAGAACTTCTCCGGCAAATGGATTGCAGCCAACACCCCGATTGTGGGGGCTGATGTGTTTACGCAAACTGCGGGCATCCACGCTGATGGTGATTCCAAAGGTGGCCTTTATATCACCGCCTTACGACCAGAGCGTTTTGCCCGTAAACGAACCTATGCACTGGGCAAAATGAGTGGAAAGGCATCGCTGGCTAATAACCTTGAAGAACTCGGGCTGGTGCTGTCGGAAGACGACCAGCGCAAAGTGCTGCAGGAAATTGTCAAACTGGGCGACTCCAAGGCGGTCATTACCTCTGACGACCTGCCGTTTATCATCGCCGATGTATTGGAGAACCGTGAGTACCGATACATTGAACTGCTGAACTGTTATATCAGCAGCGGTATGGATGTGGACAGCACGGCCAGCCTGCGTGTCAGCGTGCACAACACGATTCACAACGCTACTGGCTCTGGAAACGGTGGTTTTGCTGCCTTTATTGCCGCGATCAGTCAGATTCTGGACAAGCTTGAATTCACCATGCCGGCCTTGCTGGACTATGAAGTGCATATCCCGCGCGGCGGCAACACCAGTGCACTGACCGAATGCATCATCACCTGGAAAATTGAGGATCGCGAGTTGAAAACCCGCGGAGTGGATTCCAATCAGGTGTTAGCGGGGGTGAAAGCAACCATGCGTATGATCAATTTGCGCATGCATGCGACGACATCCTGACGGACTAAACCCGACGCAGCAGAAACACACCCCAGAGCGCACATAACAGGATCGGCACCAGCACCGCCACAAACGGGCTGATTCCATAGAGGATAGTTGCCGGCCCCAAGGTGCGCTGCACAATGGTAAAGGTCAGCCCCATCGCAATTGCGATAAACACGCGGAAACCCATGGTGGTCTCGCGCAGCGGACCAAACACAAAAGACACAGCCAGCAGTACCAGACTTAATGTCGCCAGCGGCTGCAGCAGTTTTTTCCAGAACGCCAGGTAATAACTGCTGCTATCCAGACCTTCGTTATCAAAATAGCGCGCAAACTGCCATAAGCCGCTGATTGACTGTCGGTCGGGCCGCACTAACAGCACACTGAGCAAAGAGGGTGACATATCAACAGGCCATTGATATTGCTCGTGCTGCCTGGAAAACAATTGTTCCGGCGTGAAGACAGTTTCTGCGACGTCCGTCAGCAACCAATATGGCTCGACGCCTGGCTCCTCAACACCCGGATTCTCAATATAGCGCCCTTGTGCGGCAAAACTGCTGCGCACCAATTGGCGGTTTTCATCCAGCACAAAAACTGTGATACCAAAAAGTTCACGTCCACCCGGCGCAATGGCATTGATGTGAATGAACTCATTGCCGACTTTCCGCCAGTCACCATCCTCGCTGCTGATTGCCTGACCGCCACTCATCAGCAGTGCCCGGTCACTTTGCGCCTGTTGTTGCAGTGCAGGAGCAATCCACTCGCCGAGTATCAGACTAAACAACATGACCCCCAGCACCGGTAGCATCACCCAGCCAACCAACACCGGTGTACGCACACCGGCCGACTGAATCACCAACAGCTCCTGACTCGACGCCAGTACACCAAGACCTATCAGCGCACCACCCAGTGCAACATAAGGCAATAACTCATAAACACTGGTTGGCAGCGTTCTGAGCACATACACAATGGCATCAGTCGCGCTGTAGTTACGATTAGTACTGGCCATTTCATCAGCAAGGGTGAATACCAGATCAATCGTGGAGATCACACCCAGAACCACCAGCATGGCAGCCAGTACCGTTTTTGAAAGGTAACGCGCTAACATCGACATGGTTCAGCTCATCCTTGCTTTCAGGGTGACTGTGGGTCGTCGCGCACGGCCGCGCATCAATAACCAGATCGCCACGCCCACAAATATCACATGTACCCACCATAAGCCCACGAATGCCGGCAAACTGCCGTCTTCCAGAGCGTCACGCGATACCTGTAACAACATGAAGTACAAGCCATACAACATCGCAGCGGGCACCAGTCGAGCAAAGCGTCCCTGCCGAGGGTCTACCCGGCTGAGCGGCACCGCAATAAGTGTGAGCACTGGAATCAGAAAAATAACAGAAATCCGCCACTGCAACTCTGCCCGCAAGCCGGGCTGATCTGACCCGAACAGTTGTGACGTCGGCATTGCCCTTTCTTCCAACACCGGTGCAATCATGGTTTGATCCGGCAGCAGAATACCTTGCTGCTCAAACCGGGTGACTGCGTAGTCAGCCTTGCCCGGCGTTCCATCATAAAAGTGCCCTTCTTCGAGCAACATAAAACGTCTTCCACTGGAAGCATCGAGCACAGGGCTGGCAGTTTTCGCCACCAGCATGCGCAATCCCGATTCGCCTTCCGGCGGGTTGGGGTCGCGAATCACCACAAACGCGTTGTTGAGCTGGCGCCCAACGCTTGTCTCGGAAATTGACTCGGCATAAGTGACACGCTCTCCGCGCGCAAACTCCTGAAATTGACCGGCGACAATCAAGTCAATCTCCGTCAGTTCATCCTGTGACTGACGCAAGGCATCTGTCTGTTGCAAACCAGCCGGCGCCACGTAAAGACTGGTGTAAGCCAACAGCAGTGTCAGCAACAGGGCAAAACTCATGGTCATTGCCAACAGTTTGCCACGACTGAAACCACAGGCATGTAACACCACCATCTCGTTTTCAGCATACATACGGCCGTAAGCCAGCAAGACGGCGAGGAAAAACGCAAAGGGCACAATGATCAGCAGGAAATCCGGAAGTCGATACAACATCAACATCAGCAAGATGTCAGTGGTCATTTGCCCGGCCACAGCATCTGCAAGATACTGCAGAAACCGTGAGGTAAACGACACAACCAGCAGTATCAGTGACACCGCCAGCGTCACCTGAAACACCTGGCGTGTAAAATACCAGAATAGAATCACAGCTCGGATTCACCCACCAGACTCAAAAACGCCAGCGGCACGGCGGCAATTTTGTGTCTGTCAAAATCAAAAAATACAACAGCCTGCTTGGCATTACAGACCACTTTTTCCAGGGCCGAGTTGGTTATCTGGAAGCAGATATCACAACCGTACTTGTTAAAGCCCGTAACACCGACATCGATGACCAGTACATCCTTGGCAAAGGATTCTGAGCGGTAATCGATCGCCATGTCGGTGACGACCATTCCCAGTCCAAATATATTGGCCTCGGTCAGGCCTAAACTCGCCAGAAACTGCAAACGCGCCTCGTGGAGGATATGCACCATGGCAACGCTATTCAGGTGCTTGGCATAATCCAAGTCACTGAAGCGAACCGAATACTCCATAGAGTACAAAAACTCTTCGGGCATGCTGACTTTGACTCTGGCCATACCGGCTCGGCTCCATAATGTGTTTTTATCACCAGCGAGGAATTTTAGTCGCCATCACCGGTAAAGTACACTTACACGCCCGGCATTGCCATGCTCACTGCGATTCAATAGCATGACGGCCTGCCATCCTTCTTTCGATTCCAGGAAAATTTTATGAAATACCAGGTTCACAGCAGCAAAACTTTGGATAAAAAAACAGACTGTCTGGTTCTGGCTGTCTGGGAAAAAACCGGCCCGGCGCAATGCTCGCTGCTGGATGAAAGTCTGGCGGCACTGGCAGGCGCAGTGTTCAAGGCCGGCGACATTAAGGGCAAAGCCGGTGAAACACTGCTGATCCCGGCTCACTCACACGCCAAAGCCGAGCGCCTGTTGTTAGTGGGTGCGGGTGATGCGGCAAAATTTACTGCGAAGGTTTACCGCAAAGTGGTGCGCGCAGCGGCTCAGGCCATTAACAAAACGACTTCCAAAACCGCAGTCTTTACACTGCCGCAACTGACTGTTTCCGATCGAGATCTGTCATGGGCTGTCACACAACTGGTGATGGAAAACAGCAACTCCCAGTATCGCTACGATCACAC
Source organism: Gammaproteobacteria bacterium (assembly GCA_947458495.1). Taxonomy (GTDB): domain Bacteria; phylum Pseudomonadota; class Gammaproteobacteria; order Pseudomonadales; family Pseudohongiellaceae; genus Pseudohongiella. Next base: position 5,337 of record CANHAR010000080.1, read on the forward strand.
CAAGAGCAAAAAGGCAGAACCCTTACACCTGAAAACTGTCAGCCTGGCACTGCCTGCCACTGCCAATCGCAAAGCGGTTGATGAAGCAATTCTGGCCGGTGAGTGCATCAGTAAAGGTATGACGCTTACGCGCGAACTGGGCAATCTGCCCGGCAATATCTGCACACCGAGTTATCTGGGCGACAAAGCCACTGAACTGGCAGGGCAATACAAGTCCCTGAAAGCCAAAGTACTGAATGAAAAACAGATGGAAAAACTCGGCATGGGCTCGCTGTTGTCTGTGGGCAATGGCTCCAAAGAGGAGTCACGGCTAATCGTCCTTGAGTATAAAGGTGCAGCAGACTCTGCCAGTAGCCCTTACTGCCTGGTTGGCAAAGGCATCACCTTTGATACCGGCGGCATCAGTCTGAAACCCGGCCTGGGCATGGACGAAATGAAGTACGACATGTGCGGCGCTGCTTCAGTACTGGGAACGATGCTGGCTGTGGCGGAACTCGGCCTGCCGATCAATGTGGTAGCGATTATCGCGTCGGCTGAAAACATGCCATCCAGTACCGCGACCAAACCTGGTGATGTGGTGACCAGCATGTCGGGCAAAACCATTGAAATTCTGAACACAGACGCCGAAGGCCGGCTGGTATTGTGCGACGCACTCACTTACGCAGAACGTTTCAAACCCAAAACTGTGATCGACGTCGCCACCCTGACCGGCGCTGCTGTGGCGACCTTTGGCGAGGTGAATACCGCATTGCTCAGCAACCACGATCCGCTGGCTAAAGAATTGCTGGAATTGGGCCAGCAAACGCTGGATCACGTTTGGCAACTGCCGATGAATGACGAATACCAGGCGCTGCTGGACAGCAACTTTGCCGACATTGCCAACATTGGTGGCCCCAAAGGCGGCACCATCACCGCGGCATGTTTCCTGTCACGCTTCACAGAGAAATTCAAATGGGCGCATCTGGATATCGCCGGTACAGCGTGGTTGAGTGGCGCCCAAAAAGGCGCAACCGGACGCCCGGTACCATTGCTGGTTGAGTATCTGCGTCGGCAAAAAGCCTGATCACGACGTGCTGTTTTTTCAGCGCATGTTTGTGCGCACGCTGGTGATCATCACCCTGCTGTCAATGCTCTACCGTCAACTGGGCTGGGGAGCATTGATAGACAGGGACTGGTTTGCTGAAGTAACGGACCTATGGGTTGTTGCTGGCAGCGCGATGATTGTTATCCCCTAGGTTCTACAGAGCCTGCAACAGAACCGAGGCATCGGTTATACTCCCTGCCCTTCCGAAACACGAGTCAAACGGGTCACATCATGGACAAAACCTACCAACCCCAGCAGATCGAACGCCAGTGGTACAGCACCTGGGAGGCGCGCAATTATTTTGCACCTTCCGGCTCCGGCGAGTCCTATAGCATTGTGATACCGCCGCCAAATGTGACCGGCCGTTTGCACATGGGTCATGGTTTTCAGAACGCCATCATGGATGCGCTGATCCGTTATCAACGCATGATGGGCAAAAACACGCTCTGGCAGGTGGGCACTGACCACGCGGGTATCGCCACTCAGATGGTTGTCGAGCGTCGTCTTGAGCGCGAGGGAATCAAGCGTAAAGTGCTTGGCCGCGAAAAATTCCTGGAAAAAGTCTGGGAATGGAAAGAAGAATCCGGTGGCATGATTACCCAGCAGATCCGTCGACTTGGCGGCTCGATTGACTGGTCACGTGAACGCTTCACCATGGATGAAGGTCTGTCTGCAGCCGTGGAAGAAGTGTTTGTGCGCTTATACGACGAGGGCCTGATTTACCGCGGCAACCGTCTGGTGAACTGGGATCCGAAGTTGCACACCGCCGTCTCTGATCTTGAAGTGTTGTCCGAAGAAGAAGACGGCTTTTTCTGGTACTTCCGATACCCGCTGGCCGATGGCGCAAAAACCGACAGCGGTGACAGCTTTATCACCATCGCGACAACACGACCTGAAACCCTGTTAGGTGATACTGCTGTCGCCGTCAGCCCGCAAGACGAGCGTTTTAAATCGTTGGTTGGCAAATGGATAGACCTGCCCATGTGTAACCGGCGCATCCAGATTATTGCCGATGATTATGTTGATCCAGAATTTGGTACGGGCTGCGTCAAGATCACGCCCGCACACGACTTTAATGACTACGAAGTCGGCAAACGTCACCAGCTGGAGATGATCAACATCTTCACCATTGATGCTGCCATCAATGAAAACGCACCGGAAGCTTTCCGTGGTCTTGATCGTTTTGATGCACGCAAAAAACTGGTCGCTGACATGGACGCTGCCGGCCTGCTGTTAAAAGTTGAGCCGCACAAATTAAAAGTGCCACGTGGCGACCGTACCGGCGCAGTGATCGAACCCTACCTGACCAATCAATGGTATGTGGCAGTCAAAGCACTGGCTGAGCCTGCGATCAAAGCCGTCGAGAACGGTGACATCGAATTTGTACCCAAGCAGTGGGAGAACACCTACTTTGCGTGGATGCGCGACATACAGGATTGGTGTATTTCCCGCCAACTCTGGTGGGGGCATCGTATACCGGCCTGGTATGACGCTGATGGCAATATTTATGTGGGCCGCAGTGAGGCAGAGGTGCGCAGCAAATACAATCTCTCGGCGGAACTGTCATTGCATCAGGACGAAGATGTCCTGGATACCTGGTTCTCCTCGGCACTGTGGACATTCTCGACACTGGGCTGGCCTGATGATCTTGAGACCTTAAAAACCTTCCACCCTACTAACGTGTTGGTCACCGGTTTTGACATCATTTTTTTCTGGGTTGCCCGAATGGTGATGATGACGCTGAAGTTCACCGATCAGGTGCCGTTCAAAAAGGTCTATATTCACGGTCTGATCCGCGACGCGCAGGGTCAGAAAATGTCCAAATCCAAGGGCAACGTGCTGGACCCGATAGACCTGATTGACGGCATTGGCCTGGAAGATCTGGTAGCCAAACGCACCGAAGGTCTGATGCAGCCGCAGCTTGAACAGAAAATAGAAAAGAGCACACGGGCGGAGTTCCCTGAGGGTATTACCGGCTACGGTACTGACGCCCTGCGTTATACCTATTACTCGCTGGCATCCACCGGTCGCGACATCAAATTTGACTTGGGTCGTATGGAAGGTTTCCGCAACTTCTGCAACAAGATATGGAATGCCTCGCGATACGTCATTATGAATACCGAGGAAAAAGGCCTGCAGTTTACGGCGGCGGATGTGGCTTCCTTGAAACACGACATTCATCTCAGCCTGGCTGATCGTTGGATTTTATCGCGCCTGCAGCAAACCGTGGCGCAAGTTCATGAGCACATGAGCAGTTTCCGTTTTGACCTGATGTCTCAAGTGATCTACGACTTCTTCTGGAATGAGTACTGCGACTGGTATGTTGAGCTATCCAAACCTGTACTCTGGGATGCCGACAATCAACCTAAAAAAGCCCGCGCCGCTCGACTGACCTTGCTCACGGTTCTGGAAAGCAGTTTACGCATGTTGCATCCGTTGATGCCATTTATCACTGAAGAAATCTGGCAGAAAATTGCGACACTGATCGGCACAGAAACAGCCAGCACCAGCATCATGTTGCAGGCTTATCCGCAGGTGGATACATCATTGATCAACACCACGGTAGATGGTGACATTGAGTGGGTCAAAGGCGTGATCATCGGTGTACGCAACATCCGCGGCGAAATGAATATTCCGCCAGGCAAAACCTTCCCTGCCCTGCTGCGCAAAACTGGCGCTGAAGATCGGCGCCGGCTGCACGACAATCTGCAGAATCTCTTGAAGCTCGCCAAGCTGTCTGAGCTGCGTTGTCTGGCAGACGATGAAATAGCACCGGTCAGCGCCACGCAGTTATATCAGGACATGGAAATTCTGGTACCGCTGTCTGACCTGATCGACAAGAACGCAGAAATTTCGCGTCTCGAAAAGGAAATTGCCAAGCTTGATAAAAATCTGCAGGGCATTAACGGCAAACTCAGCAATGAAAAGTTTGTGCAGAATGCACCGGTCGAACTGGTTGATCAGGAGCGTGAGCGTCAACGGGCGGCGCAAGCCGCCATTGATGCGCTCAACGAGAAACTTGCCGCGATCAAAGCACTGTAAACGGCAACACGAGGGCTACCAAACAGCAATGACCACACCGATTTACGCATGGGCCAGACTGCATGAACTGACGGGGCCACAGGTGCATGAGATTCTGCAGGCACGTGAGTCGGTGTTTATTGTTGAGCAACACTGTCCGTATCAGGAAGCCGACGAGTGCGACCCCCATGCATGGCACATGACAGGTCGCATCAACGGCAAACTTGCCTGTTATGTGCGCGTGGTCGAACCCGGAAAAAGATACCCGCACCCATCCATTGGCCGCGTATTGACCACTCAAGAATTCCGCGGCACCGGACTGGGCCGACCGATGATGCAAGAGGCTATCCGCTACACTCATCAACTTTATCCCGGCCAGCCCATTCAGATTGGAGCGCAGGCGCATTTGGTCGCGTTCTACAACGACGTAGGTTTTGAGCAAATCAGTGATGAATATCTGGAAGACGGCATTGCGCATATCCTGATGCTGCTGCGTTGTTAACGGAATAACAGATCGCCTTTGTTTAAAGTGGTGATGCCCGCCGCGTTACTAAAAATGACGAGCCTAAAAAACAAAAAGCCCGGGCAAACCCGGGCTTTTTAATTCTCAACAACAATAGTTATTGCGCTTTTACTGTCTCTATCCACTGCATGACCCGACGCTCCAGCAAGGCTAAAGGCATAGCGCCGCCCAGCAATACGGTGTCGTGGAAATCGCGGATATCAAACTCATCTCCGAGTTCCGCTCTGGCATGGGCACGCAGTTCCAAAAACTTGTTCATGCCGATTTTGTAAGAGGTTGCCTGACCGGGCATTACAATATAACGCTGTACTTCCGACCGTATCGCAGTCAAGGGCACTGACGAGTTTGCCGCAAAATAGTCAACGGCTTGCTGTTCGGTCCAACCTTCAGCATGCAGACCGGTATCCACCACCAGACGGATAGCACGCCACATTTCAGACATCAGACGTCCAAATTTTGAATAAGGATCGACATAGGTGTCTGGCATTTCACTGGCCAGATACTCCGAGTACAAGCCCCAACCTTCGGAGTAAGCGGTGAAACCAGCCTGGGTGCGGAACATCGGGATACCCTGCAGTTCCTGGGCGATGGAAATCTGCATGTGATGGCCTGGCAGACCTTCGTGATACGCGATCACTTCCATCTCTGACTTGGGCATGGCGTTCATATCAGACAGGTGCGCGTAGTAAACGCCCGGGCGTGAACCATCTGGTGTGCCGGGATAATAGTGCTGTGCGGCACCATCTTGTTCACGGAATGCCTCTACCCTGCGCACCACCAGATCAGCCTGCGGCAGCGTCCTGAAGTAATTTGGCAGTTGTGCCTTGATATTCTCTATCGCGGCCGTTGCATCGTCGATATAGCCCTGACGACCCGTGTCGTCATTGGGGTAATAAAAACGCTCGTCATCACGGGTTTCCCGCAGCATGACAAAAAATTCCTGCAGCGTGCCGCTGAAACCGGCAAGCTCTTTTACGGCTTCCATTTCACTGCGCAGGCGAGCCACATCGGCGAGCCCAATCTGATGAATTTCATCCGCAGTCAGACTGGTCGTTGTCTGTGTTTCCAGCAGGTAGTTGTAATACGCAAGGCCATTGGGTTGTGACACAAGCCCCGTTGACACCTCCGGCACTTTGGCTTTTTCCGCTTCTGCCCAGGCAATCACTCTTTCGTAGGC
>CANHAR010000081.1 GCA_947458495.1 Gammaproteobacteria bacterium
GGCTGCATAATGAGCGATGCAAAGAAACAAGGTTTTGTAGTGTCCTCTCTCGTTGGTCTTCGCGACTGGACAAATGACCGCTTGCCAATCATGAATGCTTGGGAAAAGCACATGAGCAAGTATTACGCACCTAAGAACTTCAATTTCTGGTACTTCTTTGGTGTGTTATCACTTGTTGTCCTGGTTATTCAGTTGGTATCTGGTGTTTTCCTGACCATGCACTATACCAATAGCGCTGAAGCTGCATTTGCTTCAGTTGAGTACATCATGCGTGATGTGGAGTTTGGTTGGCTGATCAGATATATCCACTCCACAGGTGCTTCGGCCTTTTTTGTGGTGGTTTATCTTCATATGTTCCGTGGTCTGATGTACGGTTCATACAAAAAACCGAGGGAACTGATCTGGGTATTTGGCATGGCCATCTACCTGGTGCTGATGATGGAAGGTTTTATGGGCTACGTACTGCCCTGGGGCCAGATGTCATATTGGGGCGCTAACGTAATTGTATCGCTGGTCGGTGCTATTCCAGTGATTGGTGAGGATCTGTTGATCTGGGTTCGGGGAGATTTCCTGATTTCTGGTGCAACCCTCAACCGCTTCTTTGCGCTGCACGTGGTTGCGCTTCCCATCATCCTGATCGCTCTGGTCGTGTTGCACCTGCTTGCTCTGCATGAAGTTGGCTCCAACAACCCTGACGGTATTGAGATCAAGAAGAACAAGGACGCAAACGGCATCCCTGTTGATGGGATCCCATTCCATCCTTTCTACACTGTTCACGATCTGGTTGGCATCACCGTCTTCCTGTTTGTGTTCTGCTTTATCATTTTCTTTGCTCCAGAAATGGGCGGCTACTTCCTGGAGCCGCCAAATTTCCAGGAAGCAAATCCGCTGGTTACGCCTGCGCATGTTCCACCGGTATGGTACTTCACGCCCTTCTACTCGATGCTTCGGGCTGTAACTGTTCCATTGCTGGGTCTTGATGCTAAATTCTGGGGCATGCTGGTAATGTTCGGCGCGATTGCTATTCTGTTTGTTGTGCCGTGGCTTGATCGCAGTCCTGTGAAATCCATGCGCTACAAAGGCTGGTACAGCCGTATTGCTCTCCTGATCTTTACTGCGAGTTTCCTGATTCTGGGTTACTTGGGTACATTAGGCACCAGCCCCGGCCGAATCGCGCTGGCGCAGATATGCACAGTGCTTTATTTCTTGTTCTTCATCCTGATGCCTTGGTACACGAAGAAAGAACAGACTTTCCCAGAGCCTTCACGAGTAACAGGCCGATGGATCAGCAACAAGCAGGTTGTACTTACACTTGTCCTACTGGCTGCGCTGGTGCTGTTGCCTCTGCGAGCCGTAGGTGCGGAAGTGACAGTTGAGCTTGACCCTGTAGAGATGGATCTTCGTGACCAAGCCTCGCAGCAGCGTGGTTTGGCGTCCTACATGAACTACTGCCATTCCTGTCACTCACTGAAATACGCCCGTTATGAGCGGACTGCTACCGATCTGGGCATTCCTGAAAATCTGATGATGGAAAATCTGTCATTTGGTGAGGCGGGTTTCGGTGATCTGATGGAGAACACCATGCGGCCTGAACACGGAAATGCCTGGTTCGGTGTTGTTCCGCCAGACTTGACGCTGATTTCCCGTGTCCGTGGTCCTGAGTGGTTATACACCTACCTGCGTTCGTTCTACGAGGATGATGCTCGAGTATGGGGAGTAAACAATACTATATTCCCTAACGTAGGTATGCCTAACGTGCTGTACGAACTGCAGGGTGATGTAATCTGCAGTAATAACGCTTCAGCACCTGAAGATTGCGAACTGACTCATGTCGAAGGAACGGGTGAATTGTCCCCCGAAGAGTTCGATACCATGATTTATGACCTGGTGAATTTCCTCTACTACGTCGGTGAGCCAATAAACCTCAGGCGTCAGGAGATTGGTGTCTATGTGCTCGGTTTCCTGGCGATACTGCTGATTCTGGTAACGCTGCTGAATCGTGAATACTGGAGACGTATCCACTGATACGTTCTCCACCAGTCAAATCTGACTGAGATGATTTATTGAGGACAGCAGTATGGGTGTAGTCGCTAAACGCTCTTCCATGATTTTTTACTCCGATGGCCGAAGTCAATACAGCCATCGGGTAAGAATTGTGCTGGCCGAGAAAGGGGTTACCGTCGAGACAGTTAACGTAGACCCGGCAAATACCCCCGAAGATCTAGCTTCATTAAATCCATATAACAGTCTGCCAACGCTGGTTGATCGTGATCTTGTGCTTTATGAGGCCAATATCATGATGGAGTATCTGGATGAGCGTTTTCCGCATCCGCCTTTGTTTCCGGTTTATCCGGTAGCAAGGGCGCAAAGCCGTTTGTGGATGTATCGCATTCAACGAGACTGGTGCGCAACAGTCGATTACCTCAGTGCTGGAAAAGGCTCCGCGATTCAGCAAGACAAAATGCGCAGGGAGTTACGCGAAAGTCTGGTATCCATAGCTCCTATTTTTGCCGAAAAACCTTACTTCATGAGTGATGAATTCAGCGTCGTGGATTGCTGCGTTACCGCAATTTTGTGGCGATTGCCATCACTTGGCATAGATCTGGGTAGCCATAAGTCTGTTCAGCCTCTTCTTGAATACCGGGCCAGGTTGTTCGCGCGCGACTCTGTGCGAATGAGTTTGTCCGATCAGGAAAAGGAAATGGTATAGGCGCCTGCCGATGAGCATGAACTCAAGCCGGCCTTATCTGCTTCGCGCACTCTACGAGTGGATACTCGAAAACAACTGCACGCCCTACATATTGGTCAATGCCTATGCTGAGGATGTACAGGTTCCTCAGGACTATGTCAAAGACGGTCAGATTATTCTCAATATCTCCCCTGTAGCGGTGCATGCGTTGCACATGAGCAATGATGCAGTAGAGTTTAGCGGTCGTTTTGCAGGAATTCCAACACCGGTTTATGTGCCAGTGATGGCTGTAATGGGAATCTACGCCAAGGAAAATGGTCAGGGAATGGTATTTGATGCAGAAAAACCTGTGCCAACTCCTCCTGTCCCACCAAAACCGCCCGCGACGCTTACTTCTGTAAAGACATCCCAGTCTGAGAAGAAAACCCGTGGGCGAGCTTCGTTACGTGTGGTGAAATAATCGCCTTACAGTGTAAGGCGATGACTGCATTTCAGATGAATTCGAATACGTTTACAACGCGCAATACCCCGCCAACGCTGCGTGCAAGGTTACTTGCTCGCTCACCTTCAGTACTGTCAACAATTCCCATCAGATAGACTGTGCCATTGTTTGCAATGACCCGCATTCTATTAGAGTTGATCTGGTCGCTGGCTGCCAGCTGAGTACGCACCTTAGTCGCCAGCCATGTATCGTTGCTTCGGGACAACAGGCTGCGAGGCCCGGCAATCTCCATTTCATTATGAACTCGTCGCACATGGACACTTGCTTCTGATGCGATGCGTGTAGCCTGTTGCTTCAGGTCCTCTGACTGAACTTGACCGACCAGAAGGACTACGCCGTTATGGCTGATCACATCAAAGCTGGAGTCTCTGAATTGCTCCTGCTGTGTTCTCATGTTAACAGTGACTTTAGTCTCAATCGACTCGTCTTCCACGATAGTGCCTGCAGTGCGAAGGTATCGGTCTTCCTGTATGCCCTCAGACCCGGCTGTGCCGGTCAGAATGGTAGTACACGCCGAGCTGCTCAGCAGAAGTCCGACCAAAACAATTTGTTTTATGCTCATAGCTCTTCTCCAAAAATTTGTATGTCTATCAAATCACACAAGCAATGCATGACCGTCAGTTGTATCTCCTGGCTTCGATGACCCGCAGGAGCGGGTACCCTTAACTCCATATCGTCCGATTGTAACATCTCTGATACGTTACCACTGTCTTCACAACTGATAACAATCACCGGCATTTCACGGTCATAGGCAGCACTGACAGCTTCGCGTAGATTTGCGCTATTACGACCGGATGTAAACACTAGCAGGATGTCTGTGTGTTGCCCAAGTGCCCTGATTTGCTGAGCATAGACCGACTTGTACTGCAAATCCGTGGCTATTGCTGTCATGGCTACCGGGTCGGCCGACAATGCGATTGCTGGCAGAGCTGGCCGCTCCCGTTCAAACCGGTTTAATAAAAGGGAGCTGAAGTAAAGGGCCATGGCTGCGGACCCTCCATTGCCACAGACCAGCACTTTCCCCCCTTGCAGCAAAGCGTGCGCAATGCGATCTGCAGCGGAATTGATCAAGTGCGTTTGTGTGTTCAAAGTGGCGCTTAGCCCGTTAATGCTCTGCCGGAAGTGGTTCTGTATGTGTTGTTCGGGTGTCATTTAAACCTGCCGTGGACAGAAAAGTTGCGAATCGGGTCGCATTTTACTTTAAACCGTTGACTAAGCCAGACCGGCTGGAATGTGGTTTTTAAAGGGATAGGTTTAGACGTTCGACAAAATGGCATTTTTTATCCATTCGACTATCAGTTCGCCTGACGATCTGCAGCGAGTCAGGCCGATCAGGTCGATCCGACAAGGTACCTTGTCGTTAAGCTTGTGCTGTTTCAGGTATACCATCGCAGTCCTCAGTATTTTTTGCTGTTTTGCGGCGTTAATGCTGACAACGGCGCTAACAAAGTCATTTCTCAAACGGTAGCGAACTTCAACAAAAACCAGAGTGTTCTGGTCCTGCATAATCAGATCAATTTCTCCCAGCCGGCAATGGTAGTTGCTCCTGATCAGTTGTAAGCCCTGTTTTTCGAGATGCTCGGCTGCCAGCTGTTCATACCTATTGCCAGTGCTGCGCCTGTGTTTTGGAGCGGTCGCAGATCTTGCACTTCGATAAGTTGAGATTGTTTTTTGGGACATCCTTGTCTCCATGTTTGCTGTTTATTGTGTATTGGTGAGAGTCAATCAGGGCTGGTGCTGTCCGTTGTCATGCCCGGAAGCACAATAGTGCCTTCCACAAACTGTGCAGGTAGCAATTCGCGCTGAATGCTGCCATCACTGCTCATAGACAGATTTCCGGTTGCACCCTGCAGACTGACACCCGGGAAATTGGCGAGTTGTGCAAGGCGGTTGTGCAGGCGATAAGTATCAACACCCATAGCTCGCAACCTTTCGACGGGGCCAGCTCCGGACTCAAATGCTGAGGCAGTAGCGAGTTTCAGTGGGTCGTCGTTGGTCAGTACCCATGGGGCATCTATAAAATTGATGCCGTTCAGGTCGCGATTTACATTGGTGCTGATTCCTCCATCGTAACCGAGCCCATCGTAAATGGCGGGAAGAGCATAAACAGCGATATCGCCTGCAAAGTGAAAGCCCATGGTTGGTCGGATCTGCCGGCCCTCGGCAGGGTTGGCCAACAGAAACAACACATCAACATCCTGTCTGCGCCTGGGTGTAAAAACCATATTGCTGCGTGGGATGATGCTGCGCAATTGCGCTGCTCTCGCTTCGCTGTCATCAACATCGAGCATCAGTCTGATCGTGTCGGAGTAGCTGCTGTTGCGGCCGAACTCGGACACAGCAACCACCTCACCACCCAATTTTTCCCATTCGCTGGCAAAAGTGTCGCGTATTCGCAGGTAGTCATTCCCCGAAGGAGTCAAAACGGCCGCAACCTGATGGCCTGCCTGCCGCGCTAACCGGACAGTCTGGCGGATTTCATCTTCCGGAGCCAAGCCGAACTGGTAGAGGTTGGCTGGAGCTGGTAATCCTTCATCGCCGTAATTTAGTGCCAGCGTAGGCACACGCAAAGAGGACTGCAACTGCAATTCACGAACTGAATCCTTACGCAGGGGGCCGATGATCAGGTCAAAGCCGTTGTCTGCAATTTGATTATAGAGCGGCATAATGTCGGTCACGCCGCTGGTATCGAAGATCTGCACTTCAGGAACCTGTTGCGACAGGCTCAGAGCTTCATAATAGGCTGCCAGGAAGCCTTCACTCACGGCAATACCAGCGGCTTCGGATAGTGGCAACATCAATGCAATACGTTCCGCCCGGGTGTTGAGCACTTCCATCGTAAATGCCAAGGACCGCGGTAAACTGTCGGCGGCACTGTGTTGCGTCCAGCGACTTTGCCATGCACTGATCGCCCTGACCTGTTGTTCAATATTGCTGCGAGACCCGTTAACCAGGTTGACCAGCTCTATCCAGCCTCGCAATTCATAAGAGTCAATCAATGAGTTCTGTGCCTGAAAACTGCCGGGTGGCGCTGACGTGAGTATCTGCCAGATTTGGTCGATGTTTTGTTCCTGTTGATCAGGTCTGAGCAATGCAGCTATGCGCGTGTGCTCGCGTGCGGCTGCAAGATATTGATTCATGCTTAAAAACGCCTGTGCCCGTATTCTCATCAGGTTCTGCCGAACGTCGTTATTCAGTTCGTTGACCCGATCAAAGGGCGTACCATTTAACAGTATCAATGCCCGCTCTGCTTCCCCCGTAGCGATTGCCAGTTCCGCGCGCAGCAAGGCCGCTTGGCTGCGCACGTTCATTGGCCAGCTCAAGTCATCTCCCAGACTGCCGAGGATTGCTGATGATGTGTTTAAATCGGCGTCTCTAAAGGCAATTTCAGCGGCCTGAATGATAAGCTGTTCGGCCAAAGGAGACGGGGAGTCTGCCGCTAACTGCAGAAGCCTGTTGATTTCACTGACAGGCTCGTCTGCAACAACGGGCTGACTTCCAGACCTTATGTCAGCTGAAATTGCTGAAAGTTGCGGCTCGCCTGCACTTGAGCACTGTGTCAGCAGGCTCGCCACCAGGATGGGCATACACAGGTGTGGTAAGTAGGGTCTGGTCATGGTTTATCTTGAATACTCCTGAAACTCTTTCCAATCATAGCAGGCCATTGAGCCGGGTGGCGACTTTCCAGGTTTCTGGCGCCAGGCGGTTGTAGATCGCTTGATGCTGCCGCTATCATGCCCGACATTTTGCAGCGATTGCTGGAGTCCTGATAAATGACCGATCAACAGACAGGCAAGGCGGCGCTATATATTGTTGCGACCCCCATAGGCAATCTTGGCGATATCAGTCATCGTGCTATCGAAGTTCTTCGCCGTGCTGATGTCATTGCTGCTGAGGATACCCGTCACAGCAGTCGTCTGACTCAGCACTTTGGGATTGCTACCCGCCTTGTGTCTTATCATGACTACAGCTCGTCAGGACGCGAAGATGCCATTCTGGCGGAGTTGGCGGCCGGTCGTAGCGTTGCTCTGATCAGTGATGCCGGTACGCCGCTGATTTCCGACCCCGGCTATAGTCTGGTTGCCCGTGCTCGTCAGATGCAGATCACAGTGATTCCGGTGCCCGGAGCATGTGCGCTTACAACAGCGTTGTGCGCCGCTGGCCTGCCAACTGACCGTTTTGTGTTTGAAGGCTTTCCGCCACACAAACAGGGAGCGCGTCGACAGTTATTCGAATCCTTGGCAGAAGAACAAAGAACGATCATATTCTACGAGTCGCCCCATCGTATTGCCGACAGTGTTTTTGATATGAGAGACGTGTTTGGCGAACAGCGCCAGGCAGTAATCTGCCGGGAGCTGACCAAAACCTGGGAGACCATTCACGGCGACAGTCTTAGTGCGCTCAGTCAATGGATCGTGGCTGACGTCAACAACCGACGCGGTGAATTTGTGGTTCTGATCCACGGCGCGCCAGTCGTTGATCAGGATTCGCAGCTGTCCGATGCAGATCGTCAGCTGCGTGTTTTGCTTGAGGAGCTGCCAGTCAAACAGGCCGCTGCGTTGGTGGCAAAACTCACTGGCCTCAAGAAAAATGCTGTGTATAAACGTGCTCTTGAGCTGGCAGGTGCATCACTATAGTCAGGGCTTTCTGACCCATCGGCCGTTAGCATCTTCAAGGAAGTGTCCTGATCGAGTGGCCTCTATAGCTTTGTTAAAGGCGAGCTGTGCAACCTGATCGACACTGATACCGTTTTCACTGGCTATTTGCTGATAACGTTCTCTGCGCTGACGATTGATGTCTTCCACAAGGCTGACAACGGCTGGTGGCGCGGAGCCCTGAACAAGGCCAATATAGCCATCACGTCGTTCACCAATCAGGCCGGATGCCTTAGCCTCTTCCAGACTTTGGGCAACGGCAGCGGGTGTAACAATCAGCATCAGCCACATCAGTGCTGCATAAAACGATATTTTTGTATTGCGGTGTAATGATTTGCTCATGTTGTTTTTCCTTGGGCGGCAGAGTTTGTAAGTGCTTTCGAAGGCCTTAAAAAAGTCCGCTGTCTGCGCTGAAAATGTCATCCAGTTCTCGTTCAACCTGCACCCGTATCTCGTGTTGAATACGTACATTCAGGTTGATGGTTATGGGCTCACTGGGCATGGCCACTTGTACCGTGGGCGTGCAACTTGCTGCAAGAAGCGCGCTCAGCGCCAGTAAACAGCCCAATTTGCCAAGGCCCGCCGAAAAAAGCTGTGTGTCTGATTGTTTGATTGCCAGCATTTTGTAGACTTCCTGTGTTTGTTCTGAATCTAATGTAACACGACATGCTGAATTGCAGCTGAATGTTGTTAACAGTTAAAAACAATTACTGTTGTTCAATTAAATCCTGAAACCGCTCGGTAATGTTGTCTGCTGCCTGGAGGCTTTGCAGCAATGCCGGGATGTTATCGCTGATGTTCAGGTTAAGGTTGATGCGTTGTCCTTGTCCTACGTTTGGGCTCTGCCCCAGCATCTGCAGAGAAAGTACCAATTCGCCAAGTTCATCAAAATCCACGCCCGCGCTGAGCGTGTCGTACTGGTAATACTCCAGAGCCTGATACACAAGGTCCAGACTCTGGTTGCCGGTCGTGGCTGAGCCCTGATCGTAGCGGATGGAGCCGCCTTGCTGTGATGCCGTCAGCTGCCCACCTTCAATCAAGGGTGTCAGTCCCTGAAGTCTCACCGGAAGGGTTCCGCTGATGATACCGGTCGCACCGACCTGCTGATAAGCGCTCAGGCTCAATACCTGCGCAAGATCAATCCGATTGATTTCAACAATAAAAACTTCACCGGGTGTTGCAGCGCTGTTTTTCACAGGTAAAACGATATGGATACTGTCAGTGCTCGCAGCGCCACCAAACACTTCTAACTGCGGCGATTCAAGATGAATCGTGCGGTTGGCAGTATCCAGGGAAACAGTGCTCTGCAGATTGAGTAGCGGTATACCGGGGTCAAGCTCGCGGATGTTGAGCAAAAAAGGCGCTTGTGTTGTAACTGATAAATCTTCATGCAGATCCCAGACGCTGGTTGCCGTGAGTCCCGCAAATGCTATTTCATCCGCAAAGCCCGCAATATCAGCAAGTTGCAGCCGCATTTGGCCAGAGGGAGCCCACGCGAGAGTGCTGTCATCTATTTGCCAGCTGATATTGCCATCCAGATTGATTGTGCCATCCAGCAGATCCGCTTCAAATGGCAAAGGTGCTACGTAACTGCTTAGTCTGGAACCCGTGGGTGATAAATTCAGCTCGCCCATCGTAAACTTGGCGTTACCTGAGTTGCTGGCAGTGTTGTGCTCCGCAACTATCGACATCAGGGGTTGATCAGGATGCAGAACATCCAGTTGAATATGCAGCTGATCCGCTCCGGACCACTCTATTTGACTGTCCCACTGATATGGCCAGAGGTTGTAAGGTACCAGCGTTGTATAAACTTGGGATATTTGCAGGCCGGCACTGGCGGTCAGTTGTTGCAGCAATGACTGGTCTGATGACCCGGCAAATTCAAGGTGTGCATTCAGTTGCTGCAGATTGGCGGTCAGGCCGCTCAGACTGGCATTTTCCGTGTCGGCAAGCATGCGTATGACGGGTAATCTTATTGTTACGTTGGCTGCAAGCAAGCTTGCCTGTCGGGACGAAAGATCAACACTGATTTGCAAGCGTTCGTTTGCAACGGCCTCAACTTGCTCAACGCGATGTTGCGCGTAGTTTGCTGACGCCAGTGTGAACAATGAGCCAACGGGTAGCGTTATTGTTAATTCTGATGCCCGGTATTGCAGCTGGAAATTGCTGTCAACACTTGCGCCTGCCAAAGAGACACCGGGCTCCGGAAATTCATATGTGCTCAACTGAGCATCCAGATCTGCGTTTGCATCACAATCGCTCAGTGCGCTGCAGGACAGGTTGATGTTACTGATTTCGATATTCGAGTCTGCGGCGCCGCGAATTTTAAACTTCAGATTGCTCTTAACAACATTCAGCAACATCGTCTGATCACTCAGATTCAGCTGCAGTTGCGAGTGTTGACCGGTGATCAGTTCCAGTTGCTCAATGTGCTGGTCACCAAAACTGAGTGAATCGAGCGCAAATCGCTGTCCTTCGGGCAAAGAGATCAACAGTTCAGGTGCCTGGTAACGGAAGTTGATTGTGATGCCCGTCTCGGGCGACTGCAGGGCATTGATGTCGATAGCCAGTCTGGCGTTCCCTGAGCACTGCTGCATAGGGTCACACAACAGACTGATCTCTGACATGCGCGCTTCTATTCCCTCAAGGCTGCCAGACACGGGCATTAAAACGCGTGCCTGCTGTACGGTCAGCGACTTTATCTGTCCGTTGAGCAGATCAAGCGGTTCAAATTCCAGTTGAAACTGTTCGACTCTCTGAATATCCGGGGACTGCGGAACCCGCAGCTCAATGATGTCTGCGTGGATGCTGTCCCAGCTGAACCTTGCGCCGCTGATGGTGATGACCTCAATGCCGTAAGGCGCAAGCATCCGGTTAGCCAGCGACACCGGCAGCCTATCTTTTTGCAGGTAAATCCACAGTGTGCCTGCCAACAGGCCGATAACCGACAACAGCAGAAAACGTCGCCAGTGGTAGGTGTTGCGGTGGACGGGATGTGGGTTTTTCATGCGTCGAGTGTGACATGGGCATGTCTGCAGACCAAGTGTCATCAAACAAATCGCTTGAATTCGCAGAGGGTGTCACATACTCTGCGAGATGAGTCAGCCAGACAGTCGCTATCGGAACCGCTTTCTTTTGCGCGTGAGCGTAATTAAAGGCATCTGGTGGAGGAAAGTCCGGGCTCCATAGAGCAGAACGCCAGGTAACGCCTGGGGGGTGAGAGCCCACGGAAAGTGCAACAGAGAGTAGACCGCCAGTTCATGCGCTTCGGCGCTGA